>JAFZOY010000097.1 GCA_017552705.1 Bacteroidales bacterium | reverse complement strand
ATAAAAGAAGATTACCATTACAAACTAAAAAAGATAAACGAAAAACGACAAGAAATAATTGAAAACACCGAACGCGAAATCAACGCTGTACTCGACTCCGCCAACAAACAGATTGAACAAACCGTGCGAACGATAAAAGAAGCACAGGCCGAGCGGGAATCGACAAAACAAGCCCGTTTGGAAATGCAACATTTTGTTGAAAAGACCAAACAAAAAACAGCGCAAATTAAGAATGCAAACAAATTGCAAAATACTAAAAAACAAGACAATAGCAAAGAAATCGCTGTCGGTAGTTTCGTAAAAATCAAAGGTCAATCGACCATTGGCGAAGTACTTGAAATACAAGGAAACCAATCACTGGTTGTATTCGGAAACCTAAAAATGACTGTGAAAACCACCACGTTGGAACACGCCACGAAGCCCAAAACAGAACATAAGCCCGTCATTGTGTCCACGTCAATAAAAAACATTTCGGAAAAACGAAAGGCGTTTACCCCACACCTTGATTTACGTGGCAAACGCGGCGACGAAGCAATGTACGAAGTAAAAGACTTTCTGGAAACAGCTAACATGCTGCAAATCAAGCATGTGGAAATCCTTCATGGCAAAGGTTACGGCATTTTACGGAAACTCATCAGAGAATATATCAACACCGTTGATTTTGTTGAATCCTGTGGCGATGCACCAATAGAAATGGGTGGTGACGGCATCACCATCGTAAAATTAATCTAAATCCGTTAAAAAGCGTGTTTTGAGGACAAAACGTCAAATCTCAATTACAAGCAAAAACGCTTCAAAATATCCGTATAAGCATCTATTCTGCGGTCGCGGAAGAATGGCCATATACGACGGACGTCTTCTGAACGTGTCAGTGAAACTTCCACAACCATATTCTCCTCACCTTCCGACGAAGCCTGACGGATAATTTCGCCTTGCGGACCAGCAACAAAACTACTTCCCCAAAACTGTATGCCGTTAGTCGCTCCCGACGGATCTTTCTCCCATCCAACGCGGTTCACCGAAATTACAGGCAGTCCGTTTGCCACAGCATGTCCCCGTTGCGAAATAACCCACGCATCACGTTGACGGTTCTTTTCATCTTGCGAATCGCTTGACTCCCAACCAATTGCAGTAGGATAAATCAGCATATCGGCACCTTTCATTGCCATTATGCGCGCAGCTTCAGGATACCACTGATCCCAGCAAACCAACACGCCCAACGTCCCTATGGAGGTTTTTATCGGTTCAAAGCCCAAATCACCTGGTGTGAAATAAAACTTCTCGTAATATGCAGGATCGTCGGGAATGTGCATCTTGCGGTATGTTCCCGCAATGGAGCCATCAGTGTCAAAAACCACCGCTGTATTATGATATAAGCCTGTTGCACGTTTTTCGAACAAAGAGGTTACAAGCACAATATTCAACCGTTTTGCGACATCGGAATATAATTCAGTGGAAGCACCAGGAATCGTTTCCGCCAAATCGAAATTATCAACATCTTCCACCTGACAAAAATATGGTGTATTGTGCAACTCCTGCAAAACCACCAATTTCGCACCCTGCTTTGCACATTCCGTAATGTTAGCGACCAATTTTTCTTTATTAGCAGCCACATCGGCACCAACCGACTGCTGAACCAAACCAACTTTTAGAATCTTTTCCATATTCGTCATTTTAGAAAACACCTTCTGGATATTGCATCGTAACGCAATGCAACGAACCATGCTGCAAAATTAATACAGAACAATCAATTGGAACAATTTCCTTGTCAGGAAAAATCTTTTGCAACGTATTTATGGCTTGCGCATCGGTTTCGCAATTATAAACAGGCAACAAAACCGCATCATTCATTATCAGAAAATTCGCATACGTCGCAGGAATACGTTTTCCGTCAGCGTCGAAAGCCGGCGTAGCCATCGGCAGCGGCACCAAATTATATGGCCGCCCGTCCAATGTTGTGAATGCCTCCAATTCACGCTTCATAGCCTGCAATTCATGATAATGCACATCGTTTGCATCACCACATTCCACATAGGCAATTGTATCCTCCGAAACCAAGCGCGCCAACGTGTCAATATGTCCGTCGGTATCGTCACCGGCAAGTTCACCATGCGAAAGCCACAAAACTTTTTGCACACCAAACGTTGCTGTCAAAAATTGCTCAATATCCGACTTTGACAAACTGGGATTGCGATATTTGCTCAACAGACATGACTCCGTTGTCAGCAACACTCCCCGACCATCGGTTTCAATGGAACCACCTTCAAGTACAAAATGCGACATATCGCGGTACTCAGCCGATTTAAACACACCAGATTGATACAATTGCAATGTAATTGCATTATCCTTTTCGGCAGGAAATTTCTGTCCCCAGCCATTGAATGTAAAATCATACAAAACAGGTTTCCCGTCCTCAAAAACGGTAATTGCACCATGGTCTCTCGCCCACACATCGTTTGTATCGGCTTCGACAAACGAAATGTTTCCGTTCATTACTTCACCCAATTCATCAATCGTATTTTGTTTTGATTTACAAACAATTATCAACTTCTCACGTTTACTGATTTCACGGGCAATATTTACAAAACAAGCGACAGCGCGGTCATACACATCGGCAAAATCCGTTTCACGATGCGGCCACGTAAGCTGCACACACGCCTGTCTCTCCCATTCCGCAGGAAATCTCTTCATAATCAATCCGTTACAATAGTTATATTTTCTTCAGGTATCAATTCTTCGCAACGATATTTTCGGAACAACTGCACCACCGTCACCACATCTTTTTGACAATACGTCACAATTCGCTGTAAATCATGCTCTTGCCAATACACTTTACACACCTGCGAGCCGTCAATATCGTCTTTAGGCGTAGGAATGCCGAACACGTGAGCCAGCAAGGCAAGCGATGTATAATTCTTATAATCACCGAAACGCCACAAATCAAGCGTGTCGAGATGCTGGATTTCCCAAGGCTTCATTCCTCGTGAGTCAAGCGTAAGCGGAATCTGTATGCCGTTAATCAACGCACGACGGGCAATAAACGGAAAATCAAACTCCTTTCCGTTGTGCGCGCAGAAAAAGATTTTTTTCGTATTGAAATACTTGTTCACCAACTCCATAAACGAAGTCAATATAGCCTTCTCATCATCGCCGTAGAACGAGCGGACGCGCATTTCCATCGTGCCGTTTTTCGGTCGGAGAAAAGCCGCAGAAATGCAGATAATCTTTCCAAATTCCGCAAAAATGCCTGCTTTTTTGTACAAATCCTCATCGCTCATTCCCTCTTCGGCAAGCCGCGAAGCCTTTTTCTGCCAAAGTTCACGCTCAACGTCGTTAAGTTCCGACACAGAGGCACATTGCGGCACTGTCTCAATGTCGAGGAACAAAATTTTGGTACAATCTATACCGTTAATCATGGTGTTCATCATAAGACTTTTGTTTTTGGCAAAAGTACACAATCTCGTTTAATTTTATCGAATTAAAATCAACGAAAACGCATTGTTCTATTCAACGTATTAAATTGAAAGAGGGAGAACATTCATCCTCCCTCTTTTATTACATTATGTACTCTTATGTACTACTTATTCCACTACTGTTGTATCAGCCACTTGCTGTAATGTATCTGCAACAGTTTGAAGCGTGTCGGCAGCACATCCCGCTACTTCGGTTTCAGCACCGCAGTTGAATGGCCAAACGTTGAAATACCACAATGCGGCAACGCCAATGCCAAGAAGAACCACGCCAATCAAAAGTTTCTTCCACCAAGGCATACCCTTGTCGGCAAACGGATCGGCCAACGTAACTTTCGGGAATTGAGCCATCTTCGTCAACGTAGCGCCAAACGTAATGTTTACAAATGCCTGAGCATTGACAGCCCAACCGTTTGCGTTCAACAGCGGAGCAAGATTACGTTTACGCAATTTCAACCACGCCATCACCATTGACGGACCAGAAATCAACAAAATGATTCCGATGAATACCAAAATAACTTGCCACCACGTAAGTTGAGCAAATCCAGACACGACGCTTACGCAGAAGGAGCCCAAGAAGCCCAACGCCATACCAATTGCGGCAAAGATACCGGCAAACTTGGCAATATCAAATGCTTGTGGTTGTTGTGGCGCAGCGCCTTCGGCAGGAACAGCGGCAGCTTTTTCCGAAACCGAAGCCGTCATATTGTCGAACGACTTGGAATCTTTCTCGGCAGCCGATTTGTTAATCAAATCAGTTACCCAATTTGCAAATTTGCGGTACGGAGACCAGAATGCCTGACGGATACTGATAGGATTATCGATGATTTTTACAACCGTTGCATCCCAATCAACACCGTCACGATCATAGAAAATCGCATTCTTGCCAACCATCAAGTTGTCAATGTCGCCGTCGGTCATTACGGCAACTATCGTCATTGTCTCGTTTTTCTTTTTAGAATGGCAGTCGCAGTACAACAAATACATACCGCTCAAACCAGCAGTAAGATTGTGTTTGCCCATATCGCTAACCTTCACGCACAAATCGCAACTACGTTGGTCAATGTAAAGCGTACCAGCTTGGAAAATTGCCTTCTTATTCTCGTCGCGCGTGTAGAAGTCAGAGAATGTCACATAGTTTTTAATCAACTTGTAAATATCTCTATAATAATGTGTTAACTTATTCACCGTAACGATTTCGTTAGACTTGGTTTCTTCAGCTTTATCCAATTCAACCAGTGCCAACAATGCGTCTTTCTGATTTTTTTCAACGATTTCCTTAATCACGTCAACGCCAAGCGACTCAACTATTTCGCCCTTCTTTGCCGCTTTCCACGCCTCGAACGGTCCGAATTTCGCACCGATTGCTTTCCAGTCAGCTTCGGAGATAGATTTTTGTTTTGGAAAATCAACATCGAAAATCAATGATTTAAGATTTGCGAAAGCAGCTTCCCATGCTGGGTTTATTCCACCATTCAAAGGTAGTTCCGACTTGCTGTTCACGCGAGCCAACGGATAGCCTGCAATTTCCTCGGTGCTAACCGACAAACTCTTTTCGCTGATAGCTTCCATACGGGCAACCGTCACATCCAACGCTGCCGAAGATTCCGAATTAAATGCCGTCAATTTACAACGCATGAAGAAATCCTCAACTTTCTCTTTAAGAGCGTTATACGCAGCAAGAGCAGCTTCGGTATTGTCGCCATACGGGAACACCGTCGCCTTGTTTTCGTCCTCGCTGGTAAACCACGTCATATAATCGTTGCAATTCGTGTAGAATGCCTCGATTTGTTCGGCAGTAACACCATCCACACCACTACGGTCAGCCGTTGCGCCAATCGTTTTCACGCAGTTAGCAATCACAGCCTTAAGAGCTTCGTCATCGGTAGAATTTTCGGTAATTACGCCATCGCCGTTGAATTTCGTCTTTGCAAAAATTGCAATGCTGTCGGACGTGTCGGCAACAGAAATTTCGTTTTTATCAAGTTCAAGATTTGCAAGAATCTGTTTTGCGGAATCATACAACTTCTTTCCGTCTTCATCTTCTTGATTTATATCATCAAGCGAAATCGTATCTTCCTGTTTGAGCAACAAATCAGGATTTTTCAACACTTTGGTAATCCACGTTGCCGCGTCAGCAACCTCGTTCACACGAATTTTGCCGTCGCCATCGACATCCATCAATTCAAGTGTCTTTTCGTCAATTTCAAGACCTTTGGTCGGACAGCTCAACACCGTCCACATTTTTTGGTCTAACTCATTTAAGTGAGCAATATCCTCACCCGACTCAATGTTTACACGCGGTACACCGCCAACAGTTGAGAACTTCCAATCGTATTTTTTTTCAGCCATATTATTTTTTTTACAAATTACACGTAAGCAAATATACAAGAAATTTACGAATGGATTATTCGGAACAATAAAATTGTTATGGAACGTTTAAAAAATCTTATTTTATTATCCGGAGATTATCAAGACCATCCGAGCTGCCGATAATATAGCGGACAGGTGCGGCGCCATTCTGCACCAAACTGTCCAAAATCATAGCCTCGCCAATCACAAAAATGCCACAGCAAAACGTATCGCCCACACGAAGATGCGAATTTTCGGAAACCAAAACTTTATATTGCATGCCACCTAAATACTCAAACACACAATGACGGTTCGGTTTCCACGAAACATCTATTTTCTGCGACACCATCAAATCCTGCGTGCGGATATATGGGGTCAAAACGATATCGGACTGGCGTTCCTCGGAGGCATTCGAACTTTCCACAAAATCATCCCAATTTCGATAATTCAAAAAACGAGACAAAATATCCAACGTGCTTTCTCGGGCAACAATGTTCTTCCCCACATAGCCCCAAATCCGTTTCAACGTTGATGCACTCACCCTTTCGTGAATCCGCTCCCATATAGCACCCGACAGGAAGTCGAAATCAGCGGGGACTTTCATTTTTTTCGCCAATACAAGTTCAATTTTTTCCTTCAGCAGAACTATTTCCGAATCTTGTTTCTCCATTGTGTACCCATTTTCTACAAAAGTGAATGATTTCCCATTATTTTCCAAAGGTCATTTTAGGTCATTTCATTTTAACCTCTCGAAAAATTAAAAAATTAGACAAATTATTTTTATCCAATCCTAATTTTTCTGCAATTTTCACACAAAAATCCCCAACTTCCATACACATAAAAATTGTAAAGAAAAAAACACCGTAAACCTCCTCGTTTCATTGAAACAATTATCTTTGTATTCCTATGGGAAACAGAAAAAACTCTGGATATTATGTGCAGGAATCCCCTGAAAACCTTAATCGCATAAGCGAGTACGGAGAGCCTGTCAATAAAGGAGTGTATTGCCTCTGCAAAGTAAAACGCTACGGAAAATGGTATTTCCTCAAGGCCCTGCAATCCGAATATCGAAATTTAACGCAATACAACGAGTTCATCAAAAAAGAGTTTGAACTCGAAGTCAGACTTGACCATCCGAATGTTGTCCGTGCCGTTTCGTGGGAAAACGACGAGCGGTTTGGTCCATGTTTCCTGATGGAATATGTTGACGGACTGACACTTGACGAGTTTCTCAAGACAAATCCTTCGGCAAAAATCCGTAAGAAAATCGCATTGGAAACACTTTCTGCAATGAGTTATTTCCATTCTTTGCAAATAATCCACCGCGACCTGAAACCGCTCAACATTATTATAACCAGAAACGGCAACAATGTAAAAATCATAGACTTTGGCATTTCCGACTCCGATACATACGCTGTTTTTAAACAACCGGCGGGAAGCGACGGCTATGCCGCACCAGAGCAACTCATAAGCGCTTCCCCCATAGACCAAAGAGTTGACATTTACTCCTTCGGGAAGATTCTCGAACAATTGTTTCCCAAGCGATATTGGTGCATAAGGCGAAAATGCAAGCAAGGCAAAAAAGAAAAACGGTTCAAAAGCGCCGACGAAATCATTAGGAGATTCCGTAGTCGAACACTTTTGCTCATACTGCTCCCCTTGCTTTTGATTCTCACAGGAATTGTCACGTTACTTGCAATTTCAATAAAACAAAATTCCGACATTCAAAATATCACGAAACAGATTCCCGATACCGTCATTGTGCAGTCTCAAGAAAAAGAGGAATTCACAAGCGAACAAAAACAACTTCTCGACCGTATGGAATCAGACATAGCTGCTTTGGCAGAACCAATTATTACAAGTTTGAAACATGGAGAATTTGCAAGCCAAATCGAGGCCAATCCCCCAATTACCACATTTGTCGTCGGCACCAATAAGTTGGTCAGAAACTATGCCACCACCGACGACGAATCATTTAACAAAATATTGACCGACAAAGGATTAGACTTACTTGTCCATTACCAAAATATCTTCCGGACTTACACCGAAAAACTTCCATTGGGAATATAATCATTGCGAAATGACCTAAAATGATCTTTGAAAAGTTCTATTTCTTTACTTATTTCGTATTCATATACAAGGTTATATAAATTTAGGCTGATATTACGCCAAAGCAGTGGAATTAGGTTGCGAATATGACGAGCCATGGCTTGATTTTCACGCCATCGGGACGGGTAAATGCCCAAACAACCTTATTTTTGGTTTTGTATATATGCTTCGATAGAAAACAAAGGAATATTTTCCATCCAATCTTGGTCAATATACGGCTTCATTGAGCAACGAAGTCCTTTTAATTGAGGATATTTATCTGTACAGAACACATGAAGCGATTGAGAATGAACATTATCCTCCGCTTTTACCTCGATTGGAATAACACGTTTTTCTGTTTGTACTAAAAAATCTATTTCACTTTGAGAATTATTCGCACTCCAATAAAATATAGGCAGATTAGTTGTTTTCAACTGTTCTAAAACATATTCTTCGGAAAAAGCACCCTTATATTCCTTAAAAATATCATTATTGGTTAGCACAAGACCAGCAGGTGCGTTTACCATGCAACCCAAAAGACCACAATCAAGCAGGAACAGCTTAAAAACGCCATAATCTTCATAAAATGCCAATGGCATTCCGGGATCATTAACTCGGTTTATTTTATAAACAATGCCAGCGTCAATAAGCCATTGAATAGCAACTTCATAATCTTTCGCTCTCGATCCCTGTTTCAGCATGCCATAAATAAATTTCTTGTTTTGCTTGGCCAATTGCGATGGAATGGAATCCATTACCATTCGAATTATGGGAATCTCCTTTGAGGGTGCGTGCTTACTTATATCGTCGCGATAGGCTGATAATATTTCTGTCTGTATTTCACGCACTCGTACCAAATTTCCTGTTTTACAATACGATTCAACTACTTCGGGCATTCCGCCAACATAATAATACTCTCTCAACAAATCGGTAAATGCCGGCATCATTACTTTTTGAATATCCCACTCGTTTTTTACAAGTACCTGCGCTTTAGCATCCTCGCCTTTTGCCTGTAGAAACTCGAGAAATGTCATAGGATAAACAGTGAGCATATTGACCTTGCCAACGGGAAATGACTGTGCCTGATGCATGGCAAGTCCTAACAAGGAGCCTGCTGCAATAATATAATACTGTGGAGCATTTTCGTAAAAATATTTAAGGCAACCAAGTCCACGTTCTGCCTCCTGAAGCTCGTCAAAAATAATAAGAGTGTCTTCATCCTTGATTTGAATACCTGTATGTGCTTGAATAAACAATAGAATGCGATTGATTTCGTAGTCTTGTTTAAATAAGTCTTTTGCCCACGTATCGTAATCAAAATTTATATAGACAACATCTTTAAATTCATTTTTCCCAAATTCTTTCATCAACCAAGTTTTCCCAACCTGTCTTGCCCCCTTGAGAATCAACGGCTTTCGGTCTGACGAATGCTTCCATTTCAACAATGATTCATACACATTTCTTTTCATACAAATAGTACTTTTTACAAAAGTAATCATAAATTACTATAAATCAAATATATTGACATTTTTTTTGATCGTAAATATGCAAAACCACACATTTATTTTGACCGTCATTGAACATTATTTACAATTTTTCTAACCATAAAGAGACAATTGCAAATGACCTAAAATGACCTTTGAAAAGTTCATTTTTTTTTGCAAATTTTGTAGTGTCATAAATTATGCAGAAAAAAATAAAAGATATGAAAGAACAAAATTTTGTATTTGGAGGCAAAGCAGGATTAACGGGAAAAGAATATGGTACATACAAATATTTCCCCCAAGATAGAGATAAACTTAAAAACATACTTGACATACTCATTATAGAACGTGGTAATGAGGGAGATTTTAATGACATTGATACAAGCAAAGTTACCGATATGTCTTGTTTGTTTGAAAATCAAATAGAATTTAATGGAGACATTTCATTATGGAATACAAGCAAGGTGACAGACATGAATCGCATGTTCAAAGGAGCAACGTCATTCAATCAAGATTTGAGTAATTGGGATACAGAGCAAGCAAACACATCGAAAATGTTTCAAGGAGCGACAAAAATGAGAGAGCATTTACCTGAATGGTATTAAATACGCATATAATAATTCATTAAATAGTTTTTGTTTAACACAACAACATACAATATAGATTTATTAATGGAAAAATTAAACTTAAAATCAACTATAACAAACCCAAATTCAATTGGAGATAATTTATTACAGGAAATTGAAGATCGGGGTTTTGGTTCATTGACGAAAAACGACTACGAAGTCTTTCTTTTTAATGAATTACTGAATAACGGTCTCTCAGGCAAACTCAACAACGAAATAAGCCTTATTCTTCGCATACCTGAGTCAAAAGTAAAACGATTGCGTCATGAAGCAGATTTAAGGTATGGCAAAGATCTTGAAAATATTCTGAATAAAAAATTTCTGGAATTATTAAATTCCGTCCAAATAAAAAATAATGGAAAAGAAATCCAATTCTTTGTGGAAGACATTTCCGTTCGAAAACATTTGGATTATCTCTTGAAGAAGAACGGAAGAATGGTTTCCGACAGTAGTTTCAATTCCGAGGTAGTGAAATTGGCTATTGACGATTATAAATTTTTATTGAAAAACATTCTGAATGTTGACATAGATAAGGAAATTTCTGTATTATCAAATTTCCTTATTAAAAATGATAAAACAACAAATTTAGAAGGTCTTTTAGATTACATTATGGACATAAGTAAAGATTTTCTGCCTCCTTCCGTATTACGAGGAGGTATTCGATTGACAATTGATGCCATACGCCTTTTAATCAATTATATTGAAAAGAAAAAATCCTTAAAAGATTTTTCATGGGAAAAAATAACCAACAAAAACTAACTAACGAATATTCAGTTATTTATAACAATAATTAAACTTATCTGTTTCAAATAAACTATATATAATTTAAATTTCTACTATTATGAAAAACGTATTTTTATTTTTAACTTATTTCTTGTTGGTTAGTGCCACAAGTTTGTTTGCCCAAGCCACTTACAAGGTTACATTTTCCGCAAATGTGGTAATGGACAAGATTCAGGTGAAAAACCTTAACTCGGGGGCAACGAAAACACTTGCCAAGTCAGACAAGGTGATTACGTTGCAAGAAGGTAAAACAGCGATTGCAACGGTTGGAAATCCAGAGTTTTTGAAACAAACGGCTAACAATGCGGTAGTTGTGAATATGGGAAATGCTGGACATTTGAACCTCACGCTGTTTTCCTCGAACGGGACATTTGTTGCCCGTTACTCAAACAACGTCAACGCCGGGCAAATCACATTCCAAATTGGTGCGGCAACAGGTGTGTATGTGTTGGTGGCAACCGACGGCAATCAGTCTGCGTCACTAAAACTTTCTATCACACAAAACTCGCAACCGGGTATTTTTGAAGTGATGACGAAAGAGCCTGAGATTTTCCTGAAATCACTCAACGATGTGATTTACTTTGAAGATGGCGATGAATTTGAGTTTACAGGTTATTACTGTAGGCAAACCGATGTGAAGACAGCGGTTATAACAGGCGACCAAAAAATAACTTTTTCATTTGTGAAAGCCGCCATACCGACTGTTTCAACCTTAGAAGTAATAGATATATCAACAAGCCAGATAACCGTCAAAGGAGTTGTGATTTCCGACAATGAGGCTGATGTAACTAAACGGGGATTTTACTGTGAAAAAAAACAGAGAGTAGCTTCCTCAATATATAGTCTGGATAATTGGATAGATATTGGTAAAGGTACAGGTGAGTTCTCTGCTACATTTTCAAAATTGACACCAGGCTTTACATATTATGTTGGCACGTATGCTATGAATGATATAGGAATTGGGTACGGAGAAGAAATTTCTATACAAACGCTACCTTCTGTTGTCACAAAGAAACCAATAATTAAACCAATAGGTAAAGATACAACAGAAATAACCTTTGAAGGTACTGTAATAGACTGTCCCGGGGAAAAAATCACAGAACGTGGTATTATTTATAATACGGATAGGAACCTGTTATTTTATGGACAACTTATGCTAATAGATAATGATGCCACTATTGGTGATTTCTCGGCTTCGAAATCCTTTCGGTTTAATAACTGGAGCAATACATTATATGCCCGTGCCTATGTTAAATACGACGATGGTTATGTTATGTATGGAGAAATAGATTCTGTTCTATTAGGAACCATCCCTGAGATTAGTGATCGCGTCACAGTTACAGATATAACGACAACAAGTGCGACATTTGTAGGGAATGTGAAATCTGACAATGGATATGAGATAACAGAACGAGGTATACGTGTGAGATGGACGGAAAGAGATTCAAATGAAGAACATGAACTTAAAATTCCTGCAAGCGAAGGGGGGACAGGCGAATTTACAGTTTCTTGTTCCGAATTAATGCCTGGCAGGTCATATGAGGTTTCTACGTATGCAACAAATATGTATGGAACAGCTTATGGATATGGAGGTTCGAATCGATTTCAAACGCCAGGAATTCCCCATATTGTGATCACAGATCCTGATATAAATGTAAAGGATACATGGGCAGCAGGCAAAGTATTGGTGATAATTAATAGTCAGACAGGTTTCACATACAAAGGATTTTGTTGGTCAACATCACCAAATCCAACCGTGGAAGATCATAAAACTGAGATTACAGGAGGAGAGGACAGCGTTATAATTCCTATTTTCCCATTGAATCCAGAGACAAAATATTATGTTCGTGGTTGGGTTTCAAGTGGCAAATGGGGATTGCAATATGGAGAAGATGTTTGTATCACTACCAAAGCTTTTGATGTCAAAAAGGAAAACGGGGCAATAACAGCAGGATTTGCTATATCTCTTAGTGAACAAATCTATTTCTCGCAAGGAAATTTGCAATATAAAGCAAGTACCAATACTTGGCGTTTTGCCGAAAACCAATGGGATTATGTAGGTACGCAAATCCCTGATTCACATGGATATACAGGGGGAACGGTAGAAGGTAGCGACAACGCAAACATTGCTTCTATGTATGACGGTTGGATTGACTTATTCGGCTGGGGAACAAGTGGTTTCTGCTACAAGCAGCCATATATGACAAGTACAGATAATAGCCAATACGGCTACGTCGATAGTTTGATGAAGCACATAGCTGGCACAAAATACGACTGGGGCGTGTACAACAAAATTTCCAACGGAGGAAACCAAGCTGAGCAATGGCGTACACTTACGAAAATAGAATGGGAATATCTGCTGGAAAAACGAGAGAATGCATCAAACAAATACGGCAGGGCATGTGTTAATGGAATCAATGGGGTAATTTTATTACCTGATTTATGGATATTACCCGAGGGGGTTACATTTACCAGCGGACTGGGGAGTTTAGCAAGTCAGAACAATAATTATTCTTTAGAAGATTGGAACAAGATGGAAGCGAACGGTGCGGTGTTTCTTCCTGCTGCCGGCTCCCGTGATGGAACAAAAGTTACCGCTGACGGAGGCGTCTACTGGTCATCGAGTAGCTACGACAAAACCAATGCCTGGGACATTATAATCCTCTATGGTGACATTAATCGGGCACAGAGACACAAAGGATTCTCTGTTCGTTTGGTAAAAGATGTAAAATAAAATGAATGCGTAATTCAAGGGATTTCCACAAGGAAATCTCTTTTTTTGTAGGACACACACATTGTTAGGGCTGTCACACTGTGGCAGCCCTACTAGTATCATCTTGGGATTAGTAGGTTTATTCCTAATTTTCTAATACAACATTCCGAACATCCACAAGGGGATTTTATTTCCGTGTCCGATTTCCAGATTGTCGGCAACGACGAAGCTTTGGGAAATGTCCTTGATTTGGGAAAACCGTTTCTTTTTGCCACCGATCTCGAACAACCATTTGCCGTCAACCACCAAATCACCACGTTCTGGCATGTACATTTGGTGCGTTCCGCTAAGCTGCGACACAAAAAAAGTTTCACGAGCCGTTCCCGCATCGACTTGAGAAGCAAGCGAATACATAAGATTAGTATTGTGAAACAATATTTTTTCTGGTTTCGTCAGCAAATTCATGCCTGTGGCAACGGAATACACTCTATGAGTCAAGGCCGCCTTGTCCATCAAATCAATGAGTTTCAGAACATTGTTGCGCGACGCCTGCAATGAGTTGCACAGCGACGAAATATTGAGCGTATAAGGAGCCGATTCCGCCAAAATACCCAATAGACGCTTCACTTTATAAACAGAATCGTATTCCACATTTCCAATCGAAGGAATTTCGGACAGCACAATACTCTCAACCACCTGCTGTAAGCGTTCAGGGAAGCCGTCGCCAACCTCACGATAAAAGGGATAATACCCTATCTTGAGATAGTTCTCAAAATACTGAAGCACCCTCACCCGCGAAGTAATTTTTGAGGCAATGGAAAAATGATTCTCTAAAATATCCTCCATCTGCAAGACTTCAAGGTCGGCAATCCTCTCTAATTTTAGATATTCCCGAAACGATAAGCCCTCCAACGTATATTGCCTATATCGCCGCGATAAGTCGGCATCCAACGAATCATTTAGTTTAAGAATGGACGAACCGGTGACCACAATATTAAATTTTGGATAAGAATCGTATATGTTTTTTATTTCCAGCTGCCATCCTCGATATTTATGAACTTCGTCAAGGAAAAGGTGTGTGCCGCCGTGAGTATAGTGATACTCCGCCAATTCAAGAATGGTGTGGGTTGAAAACCACATATTGTCCAACGATACATACAATGCTTTTTCGGGTTTTTCGAACGTACGTTTTATGTGCTGCAAAATCATAGTGGTCTTCCCTACTCCTTTTGCGCCTTTAATCACAATCAATCGGTTATTCCAATTGATTTTACTGTACAGATAGCGAGTAAACGACAGATCTGTTTCCACCAACAAACGCCCGTAGATTTTGTACAAACTTTCCATAACGTTCCACATAAACATTTTTGCAAATATACTATTTTAACTTTACAAAGTAAAATTTTTGACGTTTTTTTACTTTTGAAAGTAAAAAACTTAATTATATTTTAACTTTTGAAAGTAAATTCAACTATTATTTTTTTACTTTTGAAGGAAAATATATATCTACAATTTTTCAATTTGATTGTTATTTGCCCGTTGGTCAGTTTTGAAAATCAACGTAAAAAACTTCGTTTGTATAAAGAAAAAATGTAGAGATATGCGAACACATCCCTACATTTTTAAAAGAGTTTATTTCTATTCTTCTTTCTCTTACACCAAACTATGCAAAATCAATCCGCTGCGCAACTTTGGTTCAAACCACGTGGATTTTGGCGGCATGATTTCGCCACTGTCGGCAATGTTCATCAATTGTTCCATAGAAACTGGATACAATGCAAATGCAGCCTGCATTTCGCCCGAATCAACACGTTTCTTCAACTCGCCCAAACCGCGAATACCACCAACGAAATCTATTCTTTGGCTTCTTCGCAAGTCTTGAATATCAAACAACGGAGAAAGAACTTGTTCTGTCAAAATTGTTACATCAAGCACCCCTATTGGATCAGCATCATTGAACGTGCCTTCTTTTGCTGTCAGTGAATACCACTCGCCAGCCAAGTACATTGAGAAATTATGAAGTTTGTTCGGTTTGTAGATTGCCTCACCTTTTTTCTCAACCACGAACGATTTTTCCAATTTTGAAAGCAATTCGTCTGGTGTCATTCCGTTCAAATCCTTCAACACACGATTGTAGTCGATAATCGTCAATTGATTTGCAGGGAAATTCACCGACAAGAAATAATTGTATTCCTCGTTGCCCGTGTGATTTGGATTAGCGGCACGACGTTCGGCACCAACACCGGCAGCAGCCGCAGTTCTATGGTGACCGTCTGCCACATAGAGACAATCAACTTCGTTGGCAAATAGATATTCAATTCTCTTAATCTTCGCATCGTTGTCGATTACCCACACGTGATGGCCAACGCCGTCTTCCGACACAAAGTTATACACAGGATCAACCAAAATCGCATCGTGGATAATCATATCCAATTCCAAATTATTCTTGAACGCAAAAAATACTGGTTCAGCATTGAAATTGGTATGACGAACGTGGTTTCTTCTGTCCTCTTCCTTATCGGGACGAGTAAGTTCGTGTTTTTTGATGATATTATTCTCGTAATCAGCCACATACGCACCACCAACGATACCATATTGTGTACGGCCATTCATTGTTTGTGCATAAATATAGTAGCATGGTTTTTCGTCCTGAATCAGCACTTTTTCGTCAATCAACTTCTGCAAATTTGCTTTTGCAGTGTCATATACCAACTGTGAATGCAAGTCAACATCGGCTGGCAAGTCGATTTCTGGCTTAATTACGTGATAAAACGAATATTTGTTGTCGCCGGCTTCCGCCTTTGCTTCTTCTGAGTTCAACACATCGTACGGACGAGATGCGATTTTCTTCGCAAATTCCTCGTTACACGGACGAAATCCTTTGAATGGCTTAACTACTGGCATGAGAATAACAAATTAAATTATGATTTAGATTTCCGCTATTTATTCACTTGGAATTTCTTATCACCTGTTGTGATGAAAGAAACGATTTGACGAGCGGCAGCCAAACCAGCGTTGATATTTGCCTCAGATGTTTGAGCACCCATTTTCTTAGGCGTTGAGAAATAACGACCTTCGAATTTAGCAAATTCATCGTTAGCAGCAGGCATAATGTCAGTAACATACTTCAAATCAGCACGTTCTGTCATCAATTTAATCAAACCAGCTTCGTCGATAACTTCTTTACGAGCAGTGTTAACCAAAATACCACCTTTCTTCATTTGGTTAACCATATCGTAGTTGATGCTGTTAACTGTTTCTGGAGTTGCAGGAATGTGCAAAGAAACAACATCACACGTCTTGAACAACTCGTTTTGATTTGCAACAGCCTTAACACCAGCAGCTTCGATAACTTCTGCAGGACAATATGCGTCGTATGCGTACACTTCCATTCCGAAACCTTTCGCAACGCGTGCAACATTACGGCCAACGTTACCGAATGCCAAGATACCAAGTTTCTTGCCCAACAATTCAGAACCAGATTTTCCGTTGAAGAAGTTACGAACGGCGAATACCAACAAACCGAACACCAATTCAGCAACAGCGTTGGCGTTTTGTCCAGGAGTATTCATTACAACTACATTGTGAGCAGTTGCGGCAGCCAAGTCAACGTTATCGTAACCAGCACCGGCACGAACAACGATTTTAAGATTTTTAGCAGCGTCCAAAACTTCTGCATCAACTTTATCACTTCTGATGATAAGAGCGTCAGCGTCGGCAACAGCTTGCAACAATGCAGATTTTTCTGTATAAGATTCCAACAAAGCGAATGTAAATCCTGCTTTCTCAACGATTTCTTTAATACCGTCCACTGCTGCTTTGGCAAATGGTTTTTCGGTAGCAACAAGTACTTTTGTCATGTCTATAAAATTAAAAAAGGAGAAAGCAGAACTTTCTCCTTCGTTGTTATACGATAAAATTAAATGTTTTTCTCAAATTCTTTCATGCAATCAATCAAGGCCTGCACGCTTTCTTTTGGCAATGCATTGTAGCATGATGCTCTGAATCCGCCTACTGAACGGTGACCTTTCACACCGACCATTCCTCTTTCTTGAGCGAATTTCAAGAAATCAGCTTCCTTGTCTTTGTATTCCTCTTTCATTACGAAACAGATGTTCATTCTTGAACGGTCTTCTGCGTTCGCAGTTCCGACGAATATCTTACTGCTATCGATAGCATCATACAACAAATTAGCCTTTTCGATATTGCGGCGTTCCATTTCTTTAACACCACCTTGTTTCTTCAACCAACGCAAGTTCAACAAAGCAGAATAGATTGGCAATACTGGAGGTGTGTTGAATAATGAATTTCCGTCGATGTGCGTACGGTAATCCAACATTGTTGGGATTTGGCGAGAAACCTTACCTAACAAATCGTTCTTAATTACCACGAACGTAACACCTGCCGGAGCCA
This sequence comes from Bacteroidales bacterium, assembly GCA_017552705.1. Lineage (GTDB taxonomy): Bacteria > Bacteroidota > Bacteroidia > Bacteroidales > UBA1715 > UBA1715. The sequence goes on along the minus strand of JAFZOY010000097.1, from coordinate 4,968 downwards.
AGTTCTTTTGAGCACCACCGTAAATCACGCCATATTTTGAAACGTCAATTGGACGAGAGAAAATATCCGACGACATATCGGCGAACATTGGCACTGGAGAATCCAAATCCTTCAACAATTCAGTACCATATATAGTATTGTTTGTTGTGATGTGGAAATAATCAGCATCAGTTGGGATTGTGAAATTCTTTGGAATGAACGTATAGTTTGCGTCAGCCGACGAAGCAACCTCAACTACTTCACCAAAAAGTTTTGCTTCCTTCATGGCTTTCTTAGCCCAAACACCAGTGTTCAAATATGCTGCTTTCTTTTCCAAGAAGTTGTATGGAACCATACAGAATTCCAAACTTGCACCACCACCAAGGAAAATAACGGAGTATCCTTCAGGAATGTCTAACAATTCTTTGAACAAGGAGACAGCCTCATCAACAACTGGTTGAAAGTTTTTAGCTCTATGGCTAATCTCTAAAATTGAAAGTCCATCATTTTCGAAGTCCAACACTGCTTTTGCTGTGTCCTCTATGACCTCGCGCGGTAGAATGGACGGTCCTGCATTGAAATTATGTTTTTTCATTTTGATATTAAAAAATTTTTCGCCGACAAAAGTGCAAAATAATCTTTAATTATTGAACTGATTTTGTCGATTCTTTTTACAAGTTTTTAAAAAGATATTAACCGAGACGAATCTTTTCCCTCTATTCCTTTATTCTTTTATTTTTTAGTAATAACTATTCTTTATTATATTTGCATTGACAATTATTTATTTACGGCAATGGCTAAGCAAGAAAAAGGGTTAATTGCAAAGATTTTGCATTTCGTGACAGTTGAAGTCTGGAGCATCAACAAGAAGAAAATTTCCGAACGAAAATTCAAATTCATTCGTCTCCTGCAAATCATTATTCTTTCCGTGAAAGCTTTTCTACAGAAACGCTGTGTGGAAAAGGCCTCAGCCCTTACCTACTACACCGTGCTGTCGCTTGTGCCGCTGGCAGCCATGGCATACGGAATCGCAAAAGGTTTCGGCTTTGACAGATACATGGAAGATTATCTGATTTCGCTGTTTTCCGACAAACAAGACATTGTTGATATGATTCTTGAATTCAGCGAATCAATGTTGGCACGAACCCAAGGCGGACTCATTGCGGGCGTTGGTATTGTGGTGTTACTCTGGTCTGTTATCAAGGTTATGAGCAATATAGAAAGTGCTTTCAACGAAATTTGGTCGGTTGATAAACAACGTACTATCACACGGAAATTAAGCGACTACATTACTATTGTATTGCTTGCGCCGTTCTGCCTCATTATTTCGTACAGCGTCACGTCGTACATCACCGACTGGATTGCGGAAACAGCCCTTTCGGTTGAATGGGTAAACCGTTTTAATGGGCTTATCTCATTCGGAATGAACCTGTTACCATATAGTTTGTTGTGGTTTGCGTTTGCACTTCTGTATATTGTAATGCCAAACACGAAGGTGCAGTTCAAGGCTGCATTCATCAGCGGCATTGTTACGGGTATCGCATTCCAGATTGTGCAATATTTCTACTTCAAATTTCAAATCGGCGTTTCAAACTACAACGCCATCTACGGAAGTTTCGCGGCAATTCCACTGTTCCTCGTTTGGTTGCAGATGTCGTGGACTATCATTCTTGTTGGCGCAGGAATGGCATATTCAATACAAAACGTGAAGAATTTCGAATATGAATTGGAAGTAACACAGTTGAGCACAGGATTGAAAACAAAATTAGCATTGCTTATTCTGCACGACATCACCGAACAATTCAAGAATGAATTGCCTCCGCAAACATCGTTGGAAATCAGCGAAGCCATAGATTTGCCACACCGAATCACCAAAATGATTCTCACAACAATGGAAAACGCAGGACTTATCCACGAAGTGAAGACCGACGATGAAAAAACGTTTGCCTACGCCCCAGCGTTCCGCATCGACAACATGAACATTGAACATTGCATACGGAGACTTCAAAATGCGGGAATCAACGACCTTGAATTCAAGGACGACGAAACGTTCCACAAGATTTCGGCAATCGTTGACGAATTTAAGATTCCTCAAAATATTGAGATTACAAATCTATAAATGTAATGCACGGTAAGGAACCGTTAGGTACGCTACAAAATAATTCTTTTCCTCTGTTACTTTTCTCTTGAAAGAAAAGTAACGCAAAAGTTCAAGACGGACTTGCTCTGCTAAAAATCAACTGCGTTTCGCTAAAAGAGTTGAAGTGCCGCACTGCCGTAATGCAAGCCGTCACGTATAAAGGCACCAACTCTTTTTACGCTTCACTCCGTTGATTTTCTTAACGCTTCGCAACTCAGTCAGAAAACCTCATCCGTTATTCCCACACTTTATCTGTTCCGTTAGGAACAAAAGGTTGGTAGAAACATTATTGCAAACAATGAAAATGCGTGCCGTAGGTACGCAACAATAGGATTTTTATGTCACTTTTTCTCTTGAAAGAAAAAGTAACCAAAAAGTTCAAGACGGACTTGCTCTGCTAAAAATCAACTGCGTTCCGCTAAAAGAGTTGAAGTGCCGCACTTTCGTAGTGCAAGCATTCACGTATTAAGGCACCAACTCTTTTTACGCTTCACTCCGTTGATTTTCTTAACGCTTCGCAACTCAGTCGGAAGACAGTACCGTTTTGCCACTTTCGTTTGTTCCGTTAGGAACAAAAGATTGGTAGAAACATTATTGCAAACGAAGAAAATGCGTGCCGTTAGGTACGCTACAAAAAAAATTCGAGAATCGTTACCTAAGAAAATCCCTATTTCCCAGATTTCCGTCGGTTACATTCCTTACACAACATTTGACAGTTTTCGGCAATGGTTCTGCCACCTTCGTGCCACGGGGTAATATGGTCGGCTTCCATTTGTTCTATCTCAAAGTGTTTTCCACATATCGTACAAACACCATTCTGTCGTTCGTATACCTCGCGTTTTGTGTTGTCGTCAAAGGCACGAATGTTTAAATGTCGCTCATCACCGTCCAAAACATACGCATAAATACCTGATTTCTTTTGAACATCGGAATCTTGCATAAGTTGTTTGATATGTATTTCTAATTCATTGGGACTCAATTTTTCAGAATGATGTTTTGCATATAAAGTACCCCAATCCACAGACTTCATTTCCTTGCGATAGACAACGAACAAGGCTTTTACCCAATTTATAACACTACTAAAATGATTCCACAAATCAACTGCATTTGGATCGTGTTGATGGTTTCCCATATACACATCTATATTATTATTAGAAATCCAACGTATTGCAGTTTCTAAATACTCCTGACGTTTCAATTCTCCCGAAACATATTTATTTGCCATTCCATAAGCAGCACAACCTGTTTTGCTGAAATAGCGTTTCGCATCACTTACCCAAGAACCTGAATATACAGCATTTCTCAATTCTTGTTCATAAAGAGCTTTTCCTGCAATATTGATAGTTCTAAACCATTTAAGTTTCTCACTATCAGTACCATTACAAAAATAAATCTGTAATTCATAGTCAAGAATCTGTTCTTGCTCATCTGGTTGCAGATTGTGAAAATACTTGAACATATAAGCAAAATCACCGTTCACATATTGGCAAATGCTAATTGTTCGTTGTTGTCCGTCGATTATTTCGAAAGTGCCATTCTCGCATTCTGCCCAATACATTACATTGAGTGGGAAACCATTGATAAGAGTTTCAATTACTACATTTCGTTCTTTTTCTCCGTAAACAAATTCTCGTTGATATGGTGGACGAACATCTAATTTTCCACCATAGGCAACAACGCCATTTTCGTCATTATCCACATAACCATTTGTAAGTTCACGTACCGTAATTTTCTGTAATTCAATCTTCATAACACATTGATTTATTGATTATTATCATTTTAGGTATTCTGCTTTTGGCTCTGCCGCCATTGACGTTTGAATCTCGCTTTGCTGATATAATTTCGGTTGCTTGCGACGAATAAGGATACGATGATATGTTTTTTGACATAATTTGTCTTTATACATTTTTTGTCGAGAAGCATACTCTTTAAAACCTTCTTTTTTCCTTAAAATATCTAATTCGATGCATGGCTCACAACATTGTAATATTTCAAATTGTTCGGGATTATACTTATCCATAAAGGTTATGGGTACTCCTATAATTCCATTGTAATCAAAAGGAATTTCATTTGTTTTGTCAACATTTATGGCGTTAAAATCCGCATATTGAGGAAATTCCTCTGGTGTATAAGATTTATATAGTATTAATTCCTCGTGACGTTTTTGAATTTCAAGATTTGTAAACCAATTTACTCCCGAAACTCGTATCATACCTTCACGATGGTCGCCTGCCGTTGCAGTGTCCTCGTATTTACTAATAAAATGCCCTGCACCACCTTTGAATCCATATCCAAGCCAAATTTTATTCTCTTTTATTAGAGGAAAAATTTCTTTATATGTAATTGCATTTTGATGACCAATGACAACAAATTTCTTCTCATATTTCATCAGTTGTGCCACATATTCACGAAAAAGCGAAAAAGGTGGATTTGTAACAACAATATCGGCTTGTTTGAGCAACTCGATACATTCTTCGGAACGGAAATCACCGTCGCCATGGAAATAGTGAATACCGATTTCGTCGGGGTCGGGAACACGGTTGTTGTTACGGTCGCCATAGTATTCAAGCCAAATGGCACGTTCGGAATTGTTTTGGCTAAACAAATCTCGTTCTTGGTTTTTGTAGCACGTGGTTATGAGTTTTTTCAGACCAAGTTGCTCAAAGTTGTAACTGAAATAATGAAAGAAGTTAGAAATACGTGGGTCGTCGCAGTTGCAAAGTACAACTTTGTCTTTGAAATGTTCCTTATAATGCCTCAATTCGTTTTCAATATCAGCGAGTTGCGTATAAAACTCGTCTTTCTTGGCATTTTTGGCTTGATTGAGATTTTTGTTTGCCATAATGATT
>JAFZOY010000096.1 GCA_017552705.1 Bacteroidales bacterium | reverse complement strand
AGTAAATATACTTGTCGAGAGTCTGCTCGTTAAGCATTTTCTGGATTGGTTTATCGCTGTTGATGAGCGATTCACGCGAAAGTTCTTCTTTGCTGGTCGGGTTATTGTTCAAAATCGGGTTGTTCGACAAAAGCCGTCCTTTCGTGTCGTTGAGGTAGCGGCACAAAAGCAGTCCGATTGTGTTTGCAAGTTCGCGTTCTTCCGGCAAAAACAGGTTTTCGGTATCGATGTAGTCGTCTTTTGTGTAGAAAATTTCTATTGTTCCTGTAGTGTTGTCGAACGTTACAAACGATTCTTTCATGGAACAAGATGATTCGGCAAAACCATGCGAAGTGTATTTTGCGTTGTCGAATGTGATTCGGCAGCAGGCGCAGTCGGCAAACTGCCAAAATTGTGGGAGCGTGTCGCATACATCTTGGAGAACCCGCTCGGTTGGCAATCCCGAATTGATTATTTCCTTTGTCTTTCTGATTGCGGCGAGTTCCTGCATCCGTTTGTTGAAGTTTTCCGCCACATCGAGCAGTCTATTTTCGGAAATAAAACCAGAAATAAGCGACGCGATGCAAATAATCTCGTCGTCTTCAAGTTGCTTGTATTCAACCTGTTCTTTATAATAAATGGAAAGACTTCCAACTATTTTGTCGGCAATTGTAAGATTTTGTAGCTGTATGTTCTTGCTGATGGTGAAATGCGTGCTGTAATAGTTTATTTCGTTGTATGAAATAATCACGCCAATCACATCGGGAAACACTGAAATGCAGTTGCAGATTTCCGGCAACATCAGATGCACGGATTTTCCTTTTTGACCGATTTCAATGACTTGTTGAAGTAGAGTATGCATTCTTGGAATTTCTAACTGTACGAAAATACGGATTTTTCAGCAAAAAACATCAGTGTCGGTTTGATTTTTTAAACTTACTTTTTGAACAAAATAAAATGAACCAATTCCCATTTTTTAGGCAGGGGATTGGTTCACATTAAGTACCAATATTTTAAGGGAAAACGTTCTATTCTTTTGTCCCGATAAATGAATCAGTTTGAAGAACCTGTGTATTGTGAGACGTTTGGATTACATTTTTAAAATTGTACATGAATGTGTATCCACCAGCTTCGTTAGGTATAATTGCGCATTCGTATGGAATTTCTTCTGAGATGTTTATACCTTCTTTTATTGTTGAGGTTCCTTCTTCCGCATCTTCGAAGTTCTCAGATTTGATATTTCCGCAATATGCTTCAACACCATTGATGGTAACAACCTTCATGTTTTCTGTATAAAACAAAAGTTCTTTGCTTGTTGTTGGGTACACAACAATGGATTTGCTGTTGCTTTCGTTTTTCTTTACCCGCATAGTACAGGTATTATCGCTATTCATTGTAGATGAATTGACCGTTTGTGTTGTCGTGCGGGTTCCAACATAATCACCCACATATTTGTCACGCATGTCGGTATCATCTTTCTTGTTACAACTACACAACAATCCAACTGTTACAAATAAAGCACTGGTTAAAAACATTAGTTTTTTCATATCTTCAAATTTATTTAGGTTAATTATTATACAAAGATAGTGTTATTTTGGAAAGAATGCAAAAATACGAAACGTTTTTTACCACAGGTATTTTATAGGCAAAGCATTCTCGATTATGCATGTAAAACTGAGCATTACGCATTGAGCATTGCACGTTTTTCCCTACCTTTGTCGCACTATGAATGAAGAAAAAGCAACACCGTACCAACTGCGGACGGAAATAGAATGTGGTCTCGTGAGCGAACCTGAACGCGAGTATAGGAAAACTATTGTATACCATGGAGTTACGATTGCAAAGGCATTGCAGGATTATTACTCGTTTACCACCAACCAAGAAAAGGTTTCCGTGCTGAAATGGATTGTAGTACAACCCGATTTTACCGAGTTGCAACGGTTTTCTACGACAGAAAACAAGATTTACACCTTATACACAAAACAATATGATGAAATCTTGAAAACGGGCGAAATACCCAATAATCTGCAGATTGCACAAAAATTTGTTGCAAACGGCTATGACGTATTTATTTTACCAAATCCTGCTCATTCTAAAAGTGCCGATTTTATTGTTCAAATAAAGGATTGTTTATATTACATTGAAGCAAAAACGGTAAATGGCAAAAATTCGCTTGACAATCGTTTGAATAAAGGAGCGTATCAATCTGATTTTATTGCAGTTGACATTATTGGAACGAACAATGCTCGTTATATAGCAAATACGATCAAAAATGCGTTTATACACAACGGCAACATTAAATGCATATTTCTATTCAAGGGCAGAAGAATGGTAACAATACTCAGAAAAGTGGCGACATCGCAGAATTTCTGCAAGGATTTTTTACGTGATTGGAACAAACAAAAATAAAACGAGTAGGATTGCTCCTACTCGATAACGGTGTTTTCTCGTAGATACTCCGTTTCACGAACTTAATCGGTTTTGCTCGAATGGTTCAGGGCTTTCGCCTTTATGTTGATACATAAGAACACCGCAAAGATACAACTTTCCTTTTCGGTTGTCAAGATTTCTTTGGCTATTTGTTCATTCAGATCTCCCGAAGCGTTTTATTATTGGGCGTTGATTGAGGAGATGGTGTAATTCTCTATTCCTTTTGATTCAAATCAAAACCTACCTATTTCGCTTTTTTGTTTTCTGCTGAATATCGGCTTTACTTCTTTGCATTGATTTAAATACTCGTATTATCTAATAATCTATTCAATTCGGCCTGTAACTCTGCCTTGTTTGGCAAGTATAATTGATATTTGGCGGCAAAAAGTTTGTTGTCAATTCCTTGTAAAGCGTATTCCATTAAGATTTCGTCTTTCTTTGAGCCGAGAACAATTCCAATTGGAGGATTGTCGTCGGGTTGGCAGATTTCTGTCTTGAAATAATTAAGGTATAAATTCATTTGACCTATGTCGTTGTGTTTGATTTCGTTACGTTTCAAGTCTATTAAAACATAGCATTTCAAAATGCAGTGATAGAAAACCAAATCAACTTTTAATCTTCTACTCCCAATTTGCATAACATACTGTCTGCCTATGAAAGCGAATCCTCGCCCCAGTTCCAAAAGAAATTTTTCCATATTGGTTTTCAATGCCGATTCCAACTCACTTTCTTTGTATTTCTTTTGTGTAGGCAAACCTGTAAATTCCAGAACAAAGGGGTCACGAATAATATCAGTAGGTGTAGTGACTTGATGACCTTCGTTTGCAAGAGCAAGGACACCTTTTTTATCGGTACTTAATGCAAGTCGTTCAAAAAGAGAACTCTTTATTTGGCGTTTTAATGCTCGTACACTCCATTGTTCCTTAACACATTCCTTAACGTAAAACTCTCTTTCAAGAGAATTTTCACATTTTAGGATTTCCAAATAATGACTCCACGATAAAATGTGCGACACTGTCGCACATTTTGGAAATGCAATATAAAACTTTCGCATATATGTTAAAGCGGAGCAGATTGAGGAATCTTTAAATGAAAGAACCGTGCATTTATACGTAAAAATAATAGCAAAAACAGAAAAGCCTCCCCGAAACGGAGAGGCCTTTCCAACCAATGTTATGAAAAGAGATGTTATTTTTTCACAAATTTGATAGTTCCTTCAGGAGCGGTGATGAAATACACGCCTGCGTTCAATGAATTCACATTCAAAGTTTTCGAAGCGGTTGCAACCACTTTGCCGGCAATGTTGTAAACTGTGATTTCTCCTTTTGAGAATACCATTCCGCCATTAACTGCGAATGCGTTGGAAGCAACAGACTTAACAGCTGTTGGGTCACCAGTTTTTGTGAATTTGATTTCTTCTTCACCGTTACCGCCTTGAACAGGCACGCACGCTACAATTGTCGTACTTTGAGCGTCTTTTGTGATTTTAATTTTTGCAGTTTTGTTTATTGGCGCATTTGCAGCCGCATCAAGTTGTACCCAATCCCAACCTGAAATTTCGCCCCAGTAAGCCGTAGCTTCGCAAGCATCAATAATTGCAGGGGAAATTCCTGATACTGGCACATTGAATGAACCATCGAACGCGATAGCAACAATATCTCCAGTTTTAATCATTAATTCTTCTACATCCATATCAATTTTTGCAACGTAGCCCGTGATTTTATCTGGATTTTCTTTGTCATCGTATTGTGCTTCAAACACAGTAGAAGGCATCGTCAATGTGAATACTGGTTCAACTTCAGGGGTATCTCCGCCTTCTCCACCTTCTTCACCGCCTTCATCAAACCCTTTCTTGGTGTAGAATGCTTCGGTTAATACTAAATCTCCAATCGCTCCGTTTTGAATATAGATTTGAGCAATGTCAGTCAAATCGCCGCTTAATGCGCATTTTACAGATGTTGCACCTGCTGCAAATTCAGCAGACAATGATGTCCCGTCAGTTCTTTCCACAACCAATTTTCCTTGAAAAGCTGAAGCTTCGAAATTTACAGTTATACTTGCAAAATTCGATAAGTCAGCACCACCAAGCCACCAACCTTTGCCAACCCATTCTTTTTCATAAGAAATTGTTTGTGTAGCTGCGTCGTATGTTGCATCCCAACCAGCGCCAAGGTCGTTCAAAGAAATGTTTTCCGTTGGAGATTCTACTTCTCCAGGCTTTTTCACCTCAAATGCCGAGAATGTCAATGTAACTTCTTCAGTAACTTTTACGTCAGAACCAGGGGTTGAGAATACTAAATTTACGGCTGATGGAGTTACAACATCGGCGGTAAGAGTGATTTCGCCTGAATAAACAACATCGCCACCAGCTTCCACATCGCTCAATGCTTCCGACTTACATAATTCTTTCCACCAATCAGCTGCTTCGGATTGGTCCACTAAAATGATGCTCAAACCAGAAACTGCCGCATTGCTGGTTCCAGTAAACTCTACCGAAATCACATCGCCAGCCTTCCATTCGCCTGCGGAAACTTTCTGAGCACCTTGTAGATTGTAATTAAACACATCTTTATCTATTTCCCAACTATTTGGAGCGAGGGTAATAGTCGTTTGTGCTCCTGCTATCAAAGCAAAAACACTTGTACATACAAACAAAATAAATTTTTTCATAATAAATCTTTTTTAAATTTACATAGTGTAAAAATAACACTAAGTTTCCATTTTTCAAAGAATTTTTGGCTGAATTTGCATTGAAGACATTTTAATCGTTTGAATTACAGACGAATGAATATATTTCAGTTAAAATAAAAATTGCAATGTATATATGTATCTGTTTTTTTATTACATTTGTAGAAATCTTGAATAGTATGGATTTTCGAAAAAGAACTATTTACATTATTTTTTTGTTAGTTGTTGTTTGGGGAACATCTTGTTCGGAATTACCAAAACAAATAATGTATATACCTAAAAATACGGCGTCGGTCATAGTGGTTGATATGCCTGTGGTAATGCAGAAATCGGAGGCGCGTGGCGCAAAATCCGCAAAAAAGTTGTTGGCGTATTTCAAGAGCTATGGCTTCTCAAACGAGACTTTTGATTTGGCGGTTCATTCCGTGTTTAGCGATACTGTTGAAACGGGTATGGATTTGTCGAACACAATCATGGCGTATCTTATTCCTTCACGGGAATTCAAAAATGCCTACCGCTGTATGTCGGTTATGTTGAACGACTCTGCAAAATTCTCCGCATATCTGAAATCGGTGGAATCTCCGAATTATAAAATTCTCGACGGGGTGGAACATTGTGTGTGCTATATCAATATAAACGATAGATTTTCGTGGGTGGCATACAACAATGAAATCGCCGTGTTTGGCTGCTCAACCATCCATACAAAAGGTATCACGGAGTGTGTGAACGATATTTTCTCGAAATTTAGTCGGAAGATTACGAAAAACGACGACTTTGTTGATTTCCTAAGTGAGAAAAAAGATGTGGCTATGTGGATGTCAACCACAGAAATGATTAATTATTATATGTTGTGGTATCCGGAATTGCCGAAAATCCTTACGTTGAAAAGCATTCCAGAGTCGGCTTTGAAAGGAAATTATATTCACTGTAATGTTGACTTCGATACCACTGTGAATGTCGCTTTGTCGTGTACGCCAAGTCGTGCGTTCAAACGGTATTGGAAGAAAAATAATTTCACGACAAAAACGTTCAACTCGGCTTTGTGTGATGTGTTGCCACGCAATACGCTGTGGTTTTCAACGCTGTCGGTTGATCCAACGCGATTACTGACGCAACTGAAGGGCTCGGAATATTGCGAATATGCCGAAGGCGAACTTGCCAAACTGGATTTGACGGTGGAGGATTTTGCAAAATCGTTCACCGGCGACTGCGTATTTTCTATGTACGACATTACTTTGGAAAAAGTTCGTATGATGGAATTTGTACAGAAATATGAATACAAGGGCGGAGGATTGCTGTGGAAACATTTGCAAAAGGAACAGAAATCAACGTTCCCGCATTTGGCGATCGCTCTTGGTTTGAATGATTCCAAAATTCCTAATATGGTGTTGAATCATATATCAACAGAAATTTGCGTGCCATTGGAACCTGGTTTGTTCGATTTTTCGAAAATCATGGGTTTCCCTGCATTTGTCGCATGCAAGGACAATGTGTTTGTGTTTGCCACCGATAGGGAATATGCGCAAAATGTAGTGCAAGGAAAGGAAACTGTTAGCTGCTCAATGGGACAGACTGTTGACCAGCTCGTGAAACAGGCAGAAGGCTATGCATCGTACCAATATATGGACTTTACGGTGAAAAATTATCCAACAACAGCAAAGAACTTCTTGACGGAGATGGATGCGCTTCCGTTGTTGGAATCGTATTCGGCAATAGTGAAATCGTCGGAAATGAAAGTGAATGATTCGTATTCGGGTACGTTTGTGGTTTCGTTCCAAGACACCACACGCAATAGTTTATTGCATCTGAATGATTTAATGGAGATTGTATTGCCTGAGCAGGAATAACTATGTTTTCATACCAAATAACACCCCGTGTTGCCGACACCGATGCGTTGGGACACATAAATAATACCGTATTGCCTTGTTGGTTCGAGGAAGCAAGAACACCCTTGTTCCGCATTTTGAATCCCACAATGGATTTCGATAAATGGAATTTGATTTTGGCTCGTATGGAAGTCGATTATCTCGGACAAATATTTTTCCATAGTCCTGTGGAAATAAAGACGTGGGTTAGTCGTATGGGTAATTCGTCGTTCGATGTCACCCAAGAATTATGGCAAAATGGCAAATTGTGCGCGAAATCGCGAAATGTGATTGTTCATTTTGATTTCAAGGCACAAAAATCTTGTCCGATAGTCGGTACGATGCGAAGCGATTTGGAAGAACATTTGATTGTAGAATAGACTTTTGTTGATAGAACAATGAAATACAGATATAAAACAGTTAATACGTGTAGTCAACAGATTGATTTCGAAATAGATAACGATATTTTGAAAAACGTTCAGTTTTATGGTGGCTGCCATGGCAATCTTCAAGGAATAGGAAAATTGGTTGAAGGAATGCCTGTTACGGAAGTTATCAAGCGGCTCGAGGGTATTCGTTGCGGAGCAAAGGCTACATCGTGTCCTGACCAGTTGGCAACCGCTTTGAAAAAAGTTCTTGCCAAGCGTGCGGAGTAGGGAATGTAATGGCCGTCAGGCTGTTACAAAATCTTTTCCAAGTATTGTTTTGATTCAGGACCTACGTTGCAGAGTAGGTCGAGTATGCTGAGATTGGGGACAAATGCGAATTTGTCTTCGAACACTTGTGTGTAGGGTGGATTGTTGAATATCGCTTGTCGTTTGGGCGAAATGGAATACCGATAGTCGTTGGTTTGTGTGTCAGGCTTGACAAAGTCTTCGGTAAATGAGCAATCGCATTGAATATGAAGTAGTTGCAATATACATTGCAATAATTCCAGATTGTAGTCAATCAAGAATTTGAATTGCTGGGTGAAAAATCGTTCCAAATCTTCCTTGTAGTATTCAAAAAATGGCGATGAATTGTATGCCGAATTGATTGCATTCCAATGTTCGGCGTTCCAGCGGTCGTGGTACGCTATCCGCACATCTTTTATGAGAGTTTTGCTTCCTGCATCTTTCTCCAGTGGCATGATGAGGTCGAGAGGACCGTTTGCCGACAGTATTGTCGCACGGTTTCGGTACGATTGTTTTATATAGTGTTCCCATTTTTCAATGTGTGCCGAACCATGCTTGTGGAGTAGGGCAACATATTGAATAGGAGGAAGATATGCGGTGGAAAGAATCATCAATCCTTATGGATTATATTGAACATTCTGCTCCAACGGATATTCGACGGGAAGGATTTGTTTTGTTCCGACGAGAACCAAATAATCACAGCCTTGCCGACAATGTGGTCTTCGGGAACAAAGCCCCAAAAACGTGAATCCTGCGAATTGTCGCGGTTGTCGCCCATCATCCAATAATAATTTTGTTTGAATGTGTAGCTTGTTGTGAGTGAATCGTTTACGTAGATGTTGCCGTTTTCGACACGCAGTGTGTTTCCTTCGTATAGTTCAATGATACGTTTGTATAACGGCAATGTTTTTGTCGTAAGATTTACGGTTGCTCCAGCCTGTGGAATCACAATCGGGCCAAAGTAGTCTTTGTTCCAGTTATATTGTGGATCTTGCGGAAAACATTCTTTGTAGCGGAATCCTTCTGGAAATTCACCTTTGGAGATTTTCTTAATAGAAGAATACGATTGCAGTGCTTGAACCTGTTCCTCGTTGAGCAACATAATGTATCCGTTTCGTGTGTAGCCGTATTCCCGAATGCCAAGTTTCTCGAAAATGGCTGGTTTGAGCGGCGCGGATGTTTCCACATCGTAACGGAATTGGATTGTTGGAATTTCTTTCTGTGGCTTTCCGTTTATAATTGCCTTTCCGCCAACTATTTGCAGGGTGTCGCCAGCAACTGCCACACAACGTTTTATGTAGTTTTCTCGTTTGTCGAGCGGACGGACAACAATGGAATCTTTGAAATATTCAAAAAAGCTTTCTTCCAAAGTCTTGTTTTTGTTACAGATTGAATGAAGGCGCATGTAGTCGCGTTGTGAGATAGGATAGAGCGTTGTGTCTTCAATAAAATCGCGTTTGATTTGGTAGTAGCTTTGACTTTGGCGGGTAAGAATCACCGTGTCGCCTTCGGGGAAGTTGAAAACAACAATATCGTCGTTTTTCAGGTAATCGAAACCGCTCATTCGCTCGTATGGACGTTTCCACACTTCGGAATACGATTTTTTCATTCCGTTTGAAAACGGCATTGAATGATGCACAAATGGGAATGAAATTGGAGTCATTGGTTTGCGGGGGCCATAGTTGCATTTGCTTACAAACAAATAGTCGCCAACTAACATCGTTCCTTCCATCGACGAGGTTGGGATTGTATATGCTTCGAAGAAAAATATTCTGATGAACGATGCTGCGATAACCGCAAATATAATTGCGTCAACCCAGCCCATCAACCATTTTCCGAAAGCTGTTTTTGGTTCATAGATTTTCCAGAATGCCCAAGGAACTTTCTTGGTGATACATAAATCAAAAATTACTCCCAATCCAAGTAACCACCAGAAATTACCGAGCCAGATAACAAAAAGAATCCAACAGATGGCTGAGATGCCAAAAATGAACCATTTGTTAGAGAGAAAATCTATTATTTTTTTCATAATCAATTGATTATTAGATGTCTAATAAATCGCGCATACCAAACACACCTTTTTTGCCCTGAATGAATTCGGCAGCAAGTACAGCACCGAAAGCAAGTCCACGGCGTGATTTAGCGGCATGTTTTATTTCAAGCGTATCGTCGGCGGAATCATATTCAACGATATGTGTTCCTGGCACAGTGCCAAGTCGTTTCGATACCACCTGAAGTTCGTCGGTTGATTTGAATTCATTGAGGCGCCAGCTCTTTTTCCGTTCCACATTTGCAAGAATATCGTTTGCTATTGTGATTGCGGTTCCGCTTGGCGCGTCGAGTTTTTGGTTATGGTGAACTTCTTCCACACATAAATCATATTGAGGGAATTTGTTCATAATTGCCGCCAATTTACGGTTTATCTCGAAGAATATGTTGACTCCGAGACTGTAATTTGAGGAATAGAAGAACGCATTGCCCGTTTGTTTGCAGAGAGAAGCGATTTCGTCGTATTTATCGGTCCAGCCTGTTGAGCCGGAAACCACTGGTACACCGGCTCTGAAACATTGCAGATAGTTATTGTAGGCTGTGGCTGGTGTGGTGAATTCAATCACTACATCGGCTTTTTGCAAATTTTCGATGGTGAAATCCTGTTGATTGTTGATGTCAATGGTAAGAACAATGGAGTGACCGCGTTCGATGGCGATTTTCTCGATTTCCTTTCCCATTTTTCCGTATCCGACAAGTGCAATTTTCATAACTATGTGCTATTAAAAAAAAGGGAAGCACGAGGCTTCCCTGTATGTACAATATTGATATATTATTTTTGTGCAATTTTTACAACTGCTTCGAATGCTTCCGGATTGTTCATAGCCAAGTCTGCAAGAACTTTACGGTTCAAAGTTATGTTGTTTTTAGCCAACGCACCCATGAAAGTAGAGTAGTTCATACCAAATGTACGAACGCCTGCGTTGATTCTTTGAATCCATAATGCACGGAAACTTCTTTTTTTAGCTTTTCTATCTCTGTACGCATATTGCAAACCTTTTTCCAAGGTGTTTTTCGCAACTGTGTAAACGTTTTTTCTTGCACCAAAATTTCCTTTGGTTTGTTTTAAGATTTTTTTTCTGCGTGCTCTTGAAGCAACATTGTTTACTGATCTAGGCATAATTTTACTTTTTTTTAACGATTAGCGGTTCCTTTTTTCATGAACTCTTAGCCGCGTAATCATTGTTACACAATAAATTGATTAAATAGCGAGCATTGTTTTAACACTCTTTACATTTGTACTGTCAACGGTAGTAGAGTAACGAAGGTTTCTTTTTTGCTTCGTTTCTTTTTTCGTTAACAAGTGACTCTTAAACGCTTTTTTGCGTTTGATTTTACCAGTACCCGTCAATGAGAAACGTTTTTTTGCACTGGATTTTGATTTCATCTTTGGCATTTTACTTCACTTATTTTAGTTAAACAATTATTTTTTCTTTGATATTGGGGAAAGGAATATGAACATTCGTTTTCCTTCCAATTTTGGTTCTTGGTCGAGACGGGCAACATCTTCCAAATCTTTGATGAAGCGTGTCAGGACTTCAGTTCCTTGTTCTTTGTATAATATCGAACGACCTTTGAAGAACACGTAAGCCTTAACTTTTGCGCCTTCTGCAATGAACTTCTGCGCATGTTTCAGCTTGAACTGATAATCGTGTTCGTCGGTTTGCGGTCCAAAACGAATTTCCTTGACTTCGACCTTCGCGCTGTTCGCCTTCATTTCCTTCTGCTTTTTCTTCATTGAGTAGAGGAACTTCTGGAAGTCAATTACACGACATACTGGAGGATCTGCATTAGGCGAAATCTCAACCAAGTCAAGATTTTGGTCATCGGCAATTTTGAGTGCGTCAAAAATGGAGTAAACTCCTTGTGTTACATTGTCACCAACTAATCGCACTTCGCGTGCCCGAATGCTGTGGTTGATTTTGAAATTGTCTGCTAAATCGTTAGCTGCCATGTATTCGTTTTATCTCGTTTATACTTTTTATTTTAATTCATTCATTTGTTCGTCAACTTCTGCCGCTATTTTTGCTATGAATTCTTCAGTTTTCATAACAACTGCCGCATTTCCTTCGCCTTGTTTACGTACGGATACTGTACCGTCGTTTTGTTCATTCTCGCCAACCACGATAAGGTATGGTATGTGTTTCAGCTCGTTGTCGCGTATTTTCTTGCCTACCTTCTCGTTTCTGTCGTCAATGAGCGTGCGAATATCGGAATTATTTAGCAAATTCAAAACTTTTTTTGCATAATCGTTATATTTTTCGCTCACAGGAATGATTACAGCTTGGTCTGGAGTAAGCCACAACGGGAATTTTCCGCCTGTGTGTTCAATCAGCACGGCAACAAATCGTTCCATAGAACCGAACGGCGCACGGTGAATCATTACCGGACGATAGCGTTGGTCGTCGCTGCCAATGTATTCCAAATCAAAGCGTTTCGGTAGGTTGTAGTCAACTTGGATAGTTCCCAACTGCCAACGTCTGCCAAGAGCGTCGCGAACCATAAAGTCAAGTTTTGGACCATAGAATGCGGCTTCACCGTATTCCACGATTGTGTTCAGCCCTTTTTCCGCTGCTGCTTCTATGATAGCGCTTTCGGCGCGTTCCCAATCTTCGTCGCTACCAATATATTTTGTGGTATTGGTTTTGTCGCGCAACGAAACCTGAGCTTCGAATTTGTCGAATTTCAATGCCTTGAAAATAATTTGGATAATGTCGATTACCTTCAAGAACTCATCTTTTACTTGGTCGGGACGACAGAATATGTGCGCATCGTCCTGTGTGAACGAACGTACACGTGTAAGTCCGTGTAATTCACCACTTTGCTCGTAACGGTACACGGTTCCGAACTCTGCGCAACGGAATGGCAGATCTTTGTAGGAACGTGGCGCGTTTTTGTAAATCATACAGTGGTGAGGGCAGTTCATAGGTTTCAGCAAATACACTTCGCCTTCTTCAGGGGTTGTGATTGGCTGAAAACTGTCTTTACCATAGTGGTCCCAGTGACCAGATGTTACATATAAATTTTTACCACCAATGTGTGGAGTGATAACTTGTTGATAGCCAAAACGTTTTTGGATTTTCTTCAACGCATCTTCCAAACGAAGGCGTAAATCAGTTCCCTTTGGCAACCAAATTGGAAGTCCTTTGCCCACTAAGTCGGAGAACATGAACAATTCCATTTCCTTGCCGATTTTTCTGTGGTCGCGGAGTTTTGCCTGTTCAAGTAATTCAAGATACTCGTCAAGCATTTTCTTCTTTGGATATGTTATACCATATATACGGGTCAACTGTTTGCGTTTTTCATCACCACGCCAGTATGCGCCGGCTATGCTGGTAAGTTTCACTGCCTTGATTGGCTCTGTGTTCGGCAAATGCGGACCACGGCACAAATCAGTGAATGAACCTTGTGTATAATAGGTGATTTTTCCGTCTTCCAAGTCATTGATTAACTCAACTTTATATGTCTCGTTTTTGTCGCCGAAATATTTCAATGCATCGGCTTTTGGCACGTCTTTTCTCACAAATTCGTTTTTCTGGCGTGCAAGTTCCAGCATCTTGTTTTCGATTGCTGTCAAGTCTTTTTCTGTCAAAGTTATGTCGCCAAGGTCAACATCGTAGTAGAAACCGTTTTCAATGGCAGGACCGATACCGAATTTCACATTCGGATAGAGTGCCTGAAGAGCCTCGGCCAACAAGTGTGCCGATGAATGCCAAAAAGCATGCTTGCCTTCCTTGTCGTCGAATTTATGTAGGGCGATGGTTGCATCGTCGGTAATCGCACGTGTCAAGTCCCAATCCATTCCATTCACTGTTGCCACAACTACTTCGCGCGCAAGCTGCGGACTTAAACTTTGTGCTATTTCCAATGGAGTAATACCATTGTTGTATTCTTTGACGCTACCGTCGGGAAAAGTTATTTGTATCATTATACTTAATTTTTTCGGGTGCAAAATTAGTAAAGATTTAGAAATTACTTCTTCAATTCATATATTTTTTCATTAAAAATTTGGTGTCGTATGAAAAAAAATGTATGTTTGGGAAATTGTTTATGTGT
>JAFZOY010000007.1 GCA_017552705.1 Bacteroidales bacterium | reverse complement strand
CTTTAAAGTTATCGAATTCTCTAAAGACGCTAAGAAAATCTTCGTTTCTCACACAAGAACATTCGAAGACGAAAAGAAAGTCGCTGAAGAGAACGAAAAACAAGCAAAAGCTAACTCTACTAAGAAAGCAATGAAGAAAGTTAGCGACAACTTGGAAAAAACAACTTTGGGTGATGTAACTGATTTGGCTAAATTGAAATCAGAATTGTCGAAAGCTGAAAAAGAAAAGAAATAATCTTCTCTGATTCAACGACATAAAAAAAGCCTTGAGGATTTTCCTCAGGGCTTTTTTATTTTCTGTTACTATATATTATTGTAGCACGTCAATCGCAGCCTGTAGTAATGCGTGTTTTTCCGATTTTTCGTTTTGTATCGCGTTGGAAATCGTGTTTCTGCAACGGTTCTTGTCTTCGTCGGAGAGTTTTTCCGAGCAAACTTCAATAATTGTGAACGCCTCGAGTGCATTTTCGTAAGTGTCGCGCAATAAAATGTCGATAAAAATGTCGATGTGTTTCGAAAAATCAAGATTTGTCTGCCAAATAGTGGAAAGGAGGTGTTTTTTCTCATTTATGAGCTGTTCATCTTTCAAAGCATCTATAAAAAGTGGTATTGCTTGCGCATCTTTGGCGTCCATCAGACAATTATATATGTCTTTTTGGATGTTTTTATCCTTATTTGACCGTAATAAATCAAATAATAATGGCACCATTTTCATAGAACAATTTTCGTGGATATACGAGATAGCATCGTGTATATTTTCTTCATTATCAGATAGAAAGATGTTTTGCAATTCCTTCAGTACAGCGTTTTCTTCTAATTCCATTTTCAAATATTTTAAATTTACCTCAATTTTTTGTTTGCAAATAACAAAAAAATAGTAATTTTACACAAACAATAATTGTAGCAATTTTAAATTAGTACGTATGCGAAGTAATACACTAAAACTATTCCGACTTTTAATTGTGCTTGGATTACTGTCGGGTATCGTGAGTTGTAGCAATTCCGATAAGAAAAGTTCTTCATCTACGGAAGATGCTGTAGATCAAGAATTACAGGAAAAACAGCAAGTTGTAAATGATGTGAAGAAGGTAATGTATTCGTTGCCGTCGCCAGTTGAAACAACATTATTATTAAAGAAAGCTGGTGCAGGGTATGATGAATCATTATTGAATCCAACGTCAAATTCCAATAAGTACAACACCGACAAGCAAAAAGCTTTGAACTTGGGTGTGTATGGCGCTGATTTGAGTTATGCCAGCATTTTCGAGCAGGATCAAACGATTATGCAGTATATGAATGTTTCGAAGAAATTGGCTATCGGTTTGGATTTGTTGGCTGCCATCGACCAATCGATTATTGATCGTTTGGAAGCTAACCACGACAATCGTGACTCTGTAATCAGAATTATTTCTGAAACATTCTTGAATTCAAACTCAACTTTGAAGGAAGACAACCGTCCGGAAATGGCTGCGTTGATTCTTGCCGGTGGTTGGGTAGAGGCTTTGTATTTAGCAACTCAGCTTACTAAAGATGTTGTTAAAGACAAAGATTTGGTTGAACGTATTGTTGAACAAAAACTTTCGTTCGGTGAAATGGAAAAATTGTTGGGCGTTTATACCGACAATCCTGACATTGCTGAAGTTCTTACTCAATTGCAACCAATTTCTCAGGCTTTCAATGCTATAGAAATTGTGAAATCGGGTATTGAAACAATCACCGATGAGGAATCTGGTTCAACAGTGTTGAAATCAACCCAAAAAATTAATATATCACAACCTCAGTATGAGGCGCTAAAATTAGCGGCAGCAAACTTGAGAAACTCATTTATCCAATAATTTAAAGAAGTAGCAATTATGAAAAAGGTAAGTAAATTATTAGTATTGGTTGTATCTTTCGTATTGTTAGGTACTTTATCTTACGGACAATGTAGAACTTTCGCTAAGAGTGAATGTAAACCAAGTTTGGATCCATACGTGCACGATGGTATCTTCAATGCGACAGAATTGTCGGAAGGTGAATCTGCAGAATTGTATAAAACATTCTATTCGAATCAAAACTATCGTATTGCGATTTGTGGTGACCAACAACTTCCAAAAATCAAGTTCTCAATTATGGACGCTGATAGAAATGTTTTGTTCACAAATGCAAAACACTCTTTCAAACGTGTATGGGATTTCAAAATGGAGTCGAGCCAGCAATTGATTATTTCGATTGAAGTTGAAACAAACGATGAAAATATCAGCGATGAAATCGCCCGCGGTTGCGTTGCTGTATTGGTTGGATTCTCTGCTGATTAATTCTTAATCGGCTTACTATAAAGGCTGTCTTTGAGGTTTCAAGACAGCCTTTTTTATAAATGGACGAAAATAGACGCACATAGTGCGTCTCTACAGATTATCAGATTCCTTGGCTATCCTTCAGGTTGAAAATATTACCAAATACTACGGCGAATATCTATTGTTCGACAATCTTTCGTTTGTGGTGAACCGTGGCGAACGCATCGCTCTTGTGGCAAAGAACGGAATGGGGAAGACCACGCTCATAAAAACTATTCTTGGGAAAGATACGGTGGAATCGGGACGGATTTTGTTCGAACCAGATGTATCGGTCGGCTATCTTGACCAAAATATTGAACTCGTTTCGGAATGTACGGTGTACGACGAGGTGTATTCCGCCAATCAGGCTGTGCTCGATGCTATGAAACGCTACGAAACCGCTTTACAGAGCGGTGACGAAAAGTTAATCCAAAAGGCGACTGACGAAATGGATGCAACCGACGCATGGAACTATGAATCTCGTGTGAATTTGATTATCACCAAGTTGGAACTTCCATCCGAACAAATCATTTCGCATCTTTCGGGTGGACAGAAAAAACGGGTGGATTTGGCGAAAATTCTTATGCTGGAGCCTGATTTGCTCATTTTGGACGAACCGACAAACCATCTTGACATTTCTATAATAGAATGGCTCGAAGATTATCTGAAAACAATCAAAAGCACATTGTTTATTGTTACACACGATAGGTATTTTCTTGATAATGTGTGCGATACGATTCTTGAACTTGATGACAAAATCGTTTATCGGTATTCGGGAAATTATTCATACTATTTGGAGAAAAAACAGGAACGTCTGCAAGTGCAAACCGCCGAAGTCGCCAAGGCGAAAAACCTTATGCGTAAGGAACTGGACTGGATGCGTAGGCAACCGCAGGCGCGCGGCACAAAAGCAAAATATAGAATAGATGCGTTTTACGATTTAAAGGAAAAGGCAGAAACGAAAATAGAAACTGAATCGTCGATGATTTTCACCGTTGCTGCCCAATATCTTGGAAATAAGGTGGTTGACCTTAAAAGCATAGACAAATCGTTTGGCGACAAAAAGATTCTTTCAAAAGTGACGTATTCGTTCAGCAAAGGCGAACGGGTGGGTATGATTGGCGAAAATGGATGCGGAAAATCTACATTGCTGAACATTATAACAAAACAACTGCAGCCCGATTCGGGAACGGTTGACTGGGGCGATACGCTTTCCATAGGTTATTACAAGCAGGACGGGCTTCTCGGTTGCGACGGCAAACATGTGATAGACGTGATAAAAGACATTTCCGATAAAATTGAGTTGGAAAAAGGTCATACGCTTTCGGCGGCGCAATTTCTGGAACAATGGAATTTTCCGCGTTCCGTACAGTATTTATATGTGTCGAAATTGAGTGGTGGTGAGAAAAAACGTCTCTATTTGATGACCGTTTTGATGCAGAAACCGAATTTTCTGATTCTCGACGAACCGACCAACGACTTGGATTTATACACCATACAGCAGTTGGAGGAATATCTGTTGAATTTCAAAGGTTGTGTGCTGGTTGTTTCTCACGATAGATTTTTCATCGACAAGGTTGCCGACCATTTGCTCGTGTTCCGTGGAAACGGCGAAGTGGGAGAGTTCCCTGGAAATTACAGCGTGTATCGCGAAGTAGAGGAACGGAAACAGGCGGAATTGGAAAGACAGAAAGCACAGAAGGAAAAAACTGTACGACAACCATCGGAACCTCGACAGAAAAAAGGTCTGTCGTTCAAGGAAAAACAGTTGTTCGAGCAGGTGGAACGCGAAATAGCAGACTTGGAACGTGAGAAAAAAGAATTAGAACAACTATTATCTTCGGGAGCGTTGGAACCAAACGTTTTGCTGGAAAAATCACAACGAATAGGCGAGGTTATTTCTTTACTCGATGAAAAAGAACTGATTTGGCTTGAATTGAGCGAAAAACTGTGATTTTTGCAACACAATGAATGTTTTATCGCTTTAGTCCTAAAAAAACTCCGTCAAGCATCGCTTAACGGAGTTTTTTATTTTAGGAGATTTTTATTATTTCTCGTTTACAATTGCAAATGTGTCTCTTGCAATCACGATTTCCTCGTTGGTTTGTACAACCAAGACTTTGATTTTCGATGTCGGTTTTGAGATAACCCAACTGTCGCCTTGCTTGCTGTTAGCAGCGTCGTCGAGTTCAATGCCGAAACATTCCAACCCAGAAAGCACGTTTTTACGAACATCGCCGTCGTGTTCGCCGATTCCGCCTGCAAATGCAATACAGTCGGCTCCGCCGATTTCTGCCAAATAGGCACCTACATATTTCTTGATGCTCAACGTAAGCATGTCTTTTGCAAGTTTTGCTTTCTTGTCGCCGCTTTGTGCCATCGATTGCAAGTCGCGCATATCGGAAACGCCTGCAATGCCTTTCAAACCGCTTTGTTTGTTCACAATGTTGTCCATCTCGTCAATCGACAAACCTTCCTGACGCATTAACTGGAATGCTGCACCCATATCGACGTTTCCGGCACGGGTACCCATAATCACGCCTTCGAGAGGAGTGAAGCCCATCGATGTATCCACAGATTTTCCGTTGACAACGGCTGTGATTGACGAACCGTTACCTAAGTGGCATACGATTGTCTTGCAGTTGTCGTATGGTTTGCCAAGCATTTTTGCAGCCTCTTGCGAAACGTAGCGGTGGCTTGAGCCGTGGAATCCGTAACGGCGGATTTTGTTGTTTTCGTAATATTTGTAGGGCAGACCGTACATAAATGCGACAGGTTCCATTGTCTGGTGGAATGCCGTATCGAATGTGCCACAGTGAACAGCCTTTGGCAATGCAGCCTGAGCGGCTTTGATACCTTTAAGATTAGCTGGATTATGTAGTGGTGCAAAATTATTGCACTCTGCTATTTTCTGAATTGCGTCAGGTGTGAGCAGTTCGCTTTTGTTGAAGTATTCACCACCGTGTACGATACGGTGTCCAACGGCAACAATATCGTTCTTGTCTTGGATAATGTTACGTTCGGGAGCGAGTAGGAGCGCAATGACTTTTTCTACACCAACTTCGTGGTTGTCAACTGGTTCTTCAAAAACTTCTTTTTTTCCGTTGATTTCAATTTTCAATGTACTTACTTTTTCGCCAATACGTTCAACAATACCCGAAGCGACAACAGTTTCCTGTGGCATTTCCAGCAATTGGTATTTGATTGACGAACTTCCGCAGTTTAGGACTAAAATTTTCATATGTAATAGAATTTGTTTCTCGCAAATTTCATAAAAAAAATTAAAAGTTCAAAATGGTAGTCCCGATGTTGGAATATTTGAAAACAATAAAGTACGGCAAAACCGAAGTCGATTATTTTCAAATCTTGATTTTGAATACATCGATATGTTTCAACCATTTGTTTTTTCTGTCGAGAATGCAGAAATCAAGAATGAGGCATACAAGTCCCAAGATGAGGAATACTTGGAACCGTTCGTTATACACGTTGAATTCCTGGGCTTCGAAATCGGATTTCTCAAGGTCGTCCAACGCTTTGAGAATAGGCGAGAAATCTTCGCGGGAATACACGCCGCCGCCGGCAGCGGCAATTTCCTGCAACATTTGCTCGTTGAGTTTTGTGGTGACAGGACTACCGTTTCTGTCCATCAGGAAGTTCCGTTGTCCGTATTGGCTTTTAATCGGAATTGGCACGCCATTGGTTGTTCCCATACCGACAGTATGAATAATGATGCCTTTTTCACGTGCTTGTTGTGCCATGCCTACTGCATCGTCCTCGTGGTTTTCGCCATCGCTAATGACGATAATGGTTTTGGCAACTTTGTCGTTTCCTGAGAATGAACGCATACACTTCGAAATGGCAGCACCAATCGCCGTTCCTTGTTTTTCGATGCTATTTGTGCTGATATTTTGCAGGAACAATTTCGAAGCTCCCACATCGGTTGTCATGGGCAGTTGAATATATGCTTCTCCTGCAAATGTTATGATGCTTATCTTGTTCTGCTCCAGTTTGTTAATAATTCTTTGAATGGAGAACTTTGCTTTCTCAATACGGTTGGGTTTAATGTCTTCCGCAAGCATACTATTCGAAACATCGAGTGCGATGGCGATTTCCACACCTTTTTTCTTCACATTTTGCTTCTTTACGCCATATTGTGGCTGAGCCCAGGCAATAATGAAGAATACTGCGGCAAGCGTAAACAGTATGAATTTCAGATTCTTACGAAATGCAGAATAATCAGGAACAATGACTGATAATAAATCGTTGTCGGCTAATTGTTTCAGTTTTCGTTTTTCGATAATTCTATAGAGTACGTAAACGACAATGCAAACGCCCACGCCAATCAAGGCGTATAGATGGTCGGGATGTGCAAATCTGAAATTACTTTCGTTCATTATGGGAATCGTTTACAAATAGTGTGTGACAATAGGAATTCGCCTGCAAGCAGCAATAATGCAAGCAGTACGAATGGCGTGAATTCTTCTTTTTTCTGTGTGAATTTATAATCTTCGATTTTCGTTTTTTCCAGCGAATCGATTGTGTTATAGATTTTTACGAGTTCGTTTTTGTTTGTGGCACGAAAATATTGCCCATTGGTCATTTTCGCAATTTTCATAAGCGGAGCCTCATTGAAGCTATTTTGAACCATTTGTGTGCCATAGGGCGTAGGATATGGAACGTCTCCCTTTCTGCCAACGCCGATGGTATAGACGCGGATACCGAATTTAGCTGCTAATTCAGCTGCTGTCAGCGGGTCGATGTCGCCACTGTTGTTGTCGCCGTCGGTCAATAACACTATCACCTTGCTGATGGCCTTGCTGTCTTTGAGGCGACCTACGGCAAGTGCCAATCCCATACCGATTGCTGTTCCGTCGTTTATCATGCCACATTCAAGTTCGTTGAGCAAGTTGAGCAACGTAATGTGGTCAGTTGTGAGCGGACACTGCGTAAAACATTCCGAAGCAAACACCACAAGTCCCATGCGGTCGTAGGGACGGTTGTTGATGAAATTTGCCGCCACGTCTTTCGACGCTTCTATTCGGTTTGGTTTCAAGTCCATGGCAAGCATACTTGACGAAACGTCCATCGATAATACAATATCAACGCCGTAAGTGGTTGAGTCAGAATAGGTATCAACAGAAACAGGACGGGCGAGTGCGATTAGTACGCTTGCCAATGCCAGCAGTCGAAGTACGAACGGAATATGTACGAGGAATTTCTTCGGCGATGACGGAATCTCTTCTAAATCCTGCATGGTTGGCGTGTTCACGTGTGCGAACAAATTGGTGTGTTTCCAGATATACCACGCAATTATTGGCACGAGTAGCAGGAACAGCCACAAATATTCTGGGTTTTCGTAGGTGAAAAATCTAATATTTCGTATTGCTTCAATCATCGCCATGTAAAAACGCTCAAAATTCCGATAAATTGTTTCAAGGTGTAATTGTTATGAAAACATACTTATAAACAATTTTTGAAATTCTACGATTTTTACAAAGTAGTTTTTCCGATTCGTTTAAAATATGAACATCTTATGAATTTCGGGAAGAGATTTTCTTACGTACGAAATAAATTTTATGTATTTTTGCGCCAAACAAATGGTCATTGAGTTATGAATCGCAAGATTAGTATGATTGGCAGACATCTGATACGAATTAAGGTTCTGCAAACGTTGTATGCGTATAAAAAAGAGGAAAATCCTGATTTCAAGGTGTTTAACAAGGAATTGGAGTTCAGTTTTAAGAAATCATACGAACAATACCTTATGTTTTTCTTGTTGCTTATGGAGTTGCGTACCTATGCAGAGCGTAGGATAGAACAAATCCAGGACCGTCAGATTAAGGATGAAGCGGCGTGGAAACGCTTGCAGAAACTTGCTGCGAACCGTGTGCTTGCCCAATTGGAAGACAATGCTGAATTGTCGTCGTTGATTCTGAACGAAAAACTTTCACTTGAACAATATAAGGCTGCATTCAAGGATATATTCAAAACGATTGTGGATTCTGAAATTTACGACGAATATTTGGCGGGAGAGGATAGTTATGCCGCCGACAAAAATTTTGTCCATACCATATTAGTTAATATTATAGCCGAAACTGAATTGTTGTTCGATTCGTTCGAGGAACATTCGATTTTCTGGAACGACGATGTTGATAATGTCGTTTCCATGGTTGACAAAACCTTGAAGCGTTTCGATGAAAAACAAGACGGCGGAGCCGAATTGTTGCCGATGTTCGCCGATGCGGAAACGCACGATTTTGGCTACACGTTGTTTACCAAAGCAATCACATTATGGGACGAAATCAATCCGTATATCGATAAAAGCCTGAAAAACTGGAAACAGGAACGTGTGGCGGAAATGGATATTCTGATTATGCAGTTGGGATTGACCGAAATGATTGTGTTCCCCGAAATTCCAATACCGGTTTCTATGAACGAATACATTGAATTGGCTAAGTGGTATAGCACCCAAAATAGTGGTCAATTTGTGAACGGAATCATGTTTCGTGTGGTTGAAGAACTCAAAAAAGAGGGAAAAATTAAGAAAATAGGTAGAGGTTTAATTGAAAAACAATGAAACGATTCGGATTTCTAACAATTTTGTGGGCTGTTGTGTTTGTCGCAAGTTCTTGTCATTCAGGCGAGAAGAAAACAACAGAAACGGTAACCGACACCGTTACGTCGATAGAATTTGATAATAAATTATATTCGTTCGGACAAGTTGTGAAGGGCGAAATAGTTGAGCATACATATTTTTTTACCAATACGGGCAACATTGACTTGATTATTGATGAAGTCGATCCATCGTGCGGCTGCACAACTCCTGAATGGACGAAAGAACCAGTGAAGCCGGGCGAAAAAGGAAAAATCCGTGTGAAATTCGATACACAACATCAAAGTTTGGGCAATAAAACCAAACAAGTTGCGGTGTATTCCAACACTGTTCCGTCGAGAAATTTGCTGCAATTTTCGGCGCAAGTTGTGGCTGAATAGATTTTTTCGCACATTTGGTCTATATAAGATTGAAAATTTACGGAAAGAATTACCTTTGTAAAAACTTTTAAAATAGAATAGATATGTTACAAATTTTATTGCAGGCAGATCCTGCGCAAGGCGGTGGAATGGGCAGTTTGTTGCTGTTAGTCGGAATCATGGTGATTTTCTTCATTTTTATGATTCGTCCACAAATGAAAAAACAAAAAGAGGAACAAAAATTCCGTGATGGTTTGCAAAAAGGTGATTCTGTTGTCACTATTGGCGGCATTTACGGTAAAATAGTTGAAATCAAAGGCGACAATACTGTTTTGTTGGAAATAGCAAAAGATGTTGTTATAAAAATCAGCAAATCAGCATTGTTGAAAGACCAAGCTGCATTGTCGGAACAACAGAAATAACAGAATTTGAAAATTTGTCGAAAAGGTTGGTGGTAATTCATCAACCTTTTTTATTTTTACAAGGTGAAAACAAGTTTGAAACATAGTCCGATAAAACTCACCTTTTGGAAAGGGATGAGGGACTACGTGCCGTTATTCGTGTGTGCAGTTATTTCGGCGGCGTTGTGGATTACGCGCGAAATGGGCAAAACCTACGAGGAACAGCTTTCAATACCTATTACATACACCAATGTTCCGAAATCGTTGGTGCTGGTCTCAGAATTCCCCGAAAAATTGATAGTCACGGTAGAGGCTCCGGGGTGGGGAATCCTGTCGCATTATTTGTTTGGTAATGATGAATTTTCAATTGACATCACTAAAATTGTGGCTACGAATTATTCGCACATCAGCACCAAGGATCCAATGATTCTTGCTGGTTTAGGCGAACAGTTGAAGGTGCTCGATGTGTATCCTGCCGAAATCAATTTCAGTTTTGAAAAAGTTAATTCGAAAGTCGTTCCTGTGAAAACGAATGTTTCTCTCTCGTTTATGCAACAATACGAACTTGATGGCGACATAACTGTTTCTCCTGATTCTATCACGGTGTATGGCGCGAAAAAGAGTATAGACACGATTCATGCTGTGTATTCCAAACCGTTGGAAAAGAAAAAGTTACGGAATCCATTTTCTGATAAAGTCGAGTTGATTCCGATTCGGAATGTGGTGTTTAGTAATGAGTCGGTGGAAATTTCGGGTGAAGTGGAAAAATTTACTGAACAGACGATTTCTATACCTATTAAGTTGCTGAATGTTCCTAATGGTCAGGTGGTTGATTTGATGACGGAAAAAGTGTCTCTCACGTTTTTGATAGGAATGAGCAAGGTTCAGTCGTATTATCCTTCTGATTTTGAGGCTATTGTTGACTTTGAGAAACTGGCTGCAAATGGCTCTGTTCCAATTGAAATTGTTCGTTATCCGAATTTTGTACGGATTATCCACCAAAATCCGATGAACGACGGCGTTATTACTAACTACACCGACACAAATGACTAAATACGTTGCACTTACAGGTGGTATTGGCTGTGGAAAAAGTGTTGTTGCAAGACTTTTCGTGTGTATGGGTGTGCCTGTTTACGACAGCGATAGTCGGGCAAAATTGTTGATGAATTCTGACGAGGAAATCATTTCTTCATTGAAATCGTTGGTTGGAAATAATGTGTATAAAGATTCCACACTGCAAAAAGATGTCTTGGCACAGGCGATTTTCTCGGATTCGGATTTGTGCGGACAGGTGAATGCGATTGTACATCCTCGAGTATGGGAAGACTACAAATCGTGGAGCGACAGGCAGGATTTTGGGTTTACGATTATGGAAACCGCCTTGTTGTATGAAACAGATTTGTACAAACGCTTCGATGCCTCGATAGCTGTTGTCGCTTCCGACGAAATCCGCATACAGCGGGTGATGCAGCGTGATGGTGTTTCTGCGAATGATGTATTGTGGCGAATAAAAAAACAGTCTTCGCTTAATAAAGCTGTGCAGAATGCTGATTTTATTATAGAAAATAATGATACCTTTGTAATTCCTCAGGTTATGAGGGTGTATAATACATTGTTGACACAATAAATGGCACGTTGGGGTAGAATCATAGGAGCAGGAATCGGTTTCGCTACGGGCGGAATCATTGGCGCGTTGATTGGCGGCGCTATTGGCTCGTTGTTCGATGACACTGGTTCTGGTTTGAAGGGATATGAGTCGAACCAACAACAACAGCGGATGTCGCAACGCGATTTTTATAGTTCCTTGTTAGTTCTGATTGCTGCCGTAATGAAAGCCGACGGCGTCGTGAAGAAATCGGAACTGGACTATGTGAAACGCTATTTGTTGGGCTCTTTCGGCGAAACCAAGGCCACGCAACTGTTACACGCCTTACGTGATGTGTTGCAAAAGGATATTCCTCTTACGCAAGTTTGTAGCGAGATTCGCCAAAATATGCCGTATGCCTCGCGTTTGGAATTGCTCCATTTGTTGTACCATATTGCACAAAGCGATGGTGTGATAGATGCAAAGGAGCTCGATGTTATTTCGATGATAGCCAATGCGTTGGGTATATCATCGGCTGACTCGCAGTCAATCAAGGCAACATTCTACGATGATTTGGAAAGTGCGTACCAAGTTTTGGAGATAACTTCGGCGGCAACCGACGACGAGGTGCGGAAGGCATACAAAAAAATGGCTGTGAAATATCATCCCGATAAGGTGAGCCATTTGGGCGAAGATGTGCAGAAGTCGGCAACCGAAAAGTTCAAGAAAATCAACGAGGCTTACGAACGGATAAAAAAACAACGAAATCTTAATTAATCATTATAAACAATAGTAATATGTTAAAAGACATTCTATCAATTTCAGGGCATTCTGGTTTGTTCAAACTTATTGCCCAATCAAGTAAAGGCATTATTGTGGAGTCGTTGGAGACTCATCAGAAAATGCCAGTGTATTTCACATCGAAAGTAAGCGCATTGGAAGACATTGCGATTTTCACTGAAGATGAGGAAGTTCCATTGGAACAGATTTTTGAGAAAATCTACAAAATGGAAAATAAACAGCAAACAACTGTGACTTCGAAATCATCGAATGATGAAATCAAGGAATATTTCAGCGACATTCTTCCAGCATACGATAAGGAACGTGTGTATGTGTCGGATATGAAGAAAGTGCTGAAATGGTATAATATTCTTTTGGAGCAAAATATGCTCAATTTTGACGCAGCAAAGAAAGAGGCTGAAAAGAAGGAATCTAAGAAGGCTGAAAAATCAGAGGAAAAATCTGAACCAAAAGAAACTAAGGCAAAAGCTCCTGCAAAAAAGGCTGCAAAATCAACTGCAGAAAAGGCCGAAGCAAAACCTAAAAAAACAGCGGCAAAAAAAGCAGCGAAGAAAGATGAATAGTTTGTTGGAACAGGCGAAACAAAAACGCACTTTCGTTTCCGCAGAACTGCAAATCAAATCGTGGGACGATGTCCGTCCGTATTTCGAGCGGCTTAATGCATTCGTAATCGATTCCGATGCGGCAATGAAAACATTCCTTGCTCATCGAAGCGAATTAGAGGCTGTGCTTGAAGAGGATATGTCGTGGCGTTATATAAAGATGACGTGCGACACAACTAACGAGGATTTGCGGAATTCGTTCAATGTGTTCGTTACCGAAATCGATCCCGAGATTCAAAAATACTCGAACCTTCTTGACAAAAAGTGTTTGGAAAGTCCGTATTTCCAGAATCTTTCGGGTGATTATCGTATTATGAAACGTGCTTTGCAGCAACGTGAATCGTTGTTCCGTGAGGAAAATGTTCCGTTAATCGCAGAATTGCAGACAATGGAGCAGGAATATGGCAATATCACTTCGCAGATGACGATTGAATACGAGGGAACGAAAACAATGCAGCAGGCTGCCGTGTATCTGAAAAACACCGACCGAACTGTCCGTGAAACGGTGTACAAACTGATGCAGGAACGTCGCTTGCAGGACGAGGATGTTTTGAACAAAAATCTATCGGAAATGATTGCGAAGCGGCATCAAGTGGCTTTGAATGCTGGTTTTGAGAATTTTCGGGATTATAAATCCAAGAGCTTGTGCCGATTCGATTACACGAAAGAAGATTGTTTCGCGTTCCATAATGCCATTCAAAAATCTGTGCCTCCGCTATTGTCGGAAATGCACAAGGAACGTAAGCGGAAACTGAATGTTGACGTGTTGCGTCCGTGGGATTTGGATGTGGACCCCGAACAAAAGGAAGCGTTGCATCCATTCCGCAACACCAAGGATTTTGTGGCAAAAACCATAGCTTGTTTTACCGAAATAAAACCGTTTTATGGCAAATGTCTGCAATTACTTTCCGATAATGGGTATTGGGACTTGGAATCTCGGGTAGGAAAGGCGCCAGGCGGCTACAATAATCCGTTGTATGAAAGCAATGTTCCGTTTATTTTTATGAACGCTGCAGGTACGTTGCATGACGTGGAAACGCTTGTCCACGAAGGGGGACATGCTATCCATTCCATTGTTTCGGCTGATTTGCCATTGGTGGAATTTAAGGATCTTCCATCGGAAGTGGCGGAATTGGCATCGATGAGCATGGAATTGATTTCGATGGAGCATTGGCATATCTATTTTTCAAACGACGAGGATTTGAAACGTGCCAAAAAAGCGCAACTCGAAGGGGTGCTTTCGGTTCTTCCGTGGATTGCGATTGTTGACAAATTCCAACATTGGTTGTACGAACATCCAACTCATACGGCGGAACAGCGGGAGGCTCAGTGGTTGGAAATCGTTCAACAGTTCGACGGCGAAAAGGTTGTTGATTGGAGTGGATTGGAACATATTCGTAAGTGTATGTGGCAGAAACAATTGCATATATATGAAGTTCCGTTCTACTACATAGAATATGGTTTCGCGCAACTTGGCGCAATCGCTATCTGGAAGCATTATAAGGAAAATCCGCAACAAACGCTTGAACAGTACGAAGCGTTTATGAAATTGGGCTATACTCAGTCGATTCCTGAAATCTATAAGGCGGCGGGAATTGAGTTTTCTTTTTCGTACGAATACGTCAAGGAACTGACCGACTTTGTTTATAATGAAATTAAGAAACTATAAGTAAATAAGTCGTTGAAACACAATAAAAATATATCTTTGCACGTAACAAAAAACAATGGAGAGGAAAACAGTATATAGCGTTTGTTTGTTTCTTTTCTGCTTTCAGTTGTCGTTTTCCCAAGTGAATTTCTTTACCGACGATGAAAGTGATTCCTTGGCGACAAATTTTTATCAGCGCGGTAAGAATGTTACCACATTGCTGGTCGCAAATTATCCGTCGATGCAGTTTGGAACGGCGTTTTTCATTCATAATAATGAAAATAAGGCTTCTTATTTTGTTGAATTTAAAACAAATGGCAGTCGTCGTTCGAAAATTTCGGGCGTGGAATGTTATGGTGAAGGAACCCGTGAAAAAGAGATTGCCTATACGGCGTCCACATTTAATGTGGGGCTTGGACGGGGCTTTACCAAAAACTGGTTTGTGTATGCCGGCGTTGGTGTGGTGATGAAAATCACCGACTACGAAAACGAGGTTGAGGATAATTACCGTTACACGGTTCCATATAACGATGTTTGGTTTAATGTCGCTGTTGGGGCAATGTATGTGATGGATAAGAATTTCTCGGTTATGATTGGAACCGATTTGTATGATAGATGCGTGAATGTTGGACTGGGATATACTTGGTAATGAGGAAATTGTGTTATATACTATTTTGCTTTGTTATTGTTTCTGCAAGTGCTTATGCCGATGCGTTTCCAAAAAACAAGGAGAATCACTCTTCTGGATATGATCGTTCAAATCCATATCCGCAATTTACCCATGCCGACACCTTACGTGGAGAATTGACTCCATTGCGTGCGTGTTACGATGTACGGTTTTACGATATTTCTGTTGCTGTTTTTCCTGAAACAAAATCAATAAAGGGAGATGTTTCCATGGATTTTTTGTTTGTGGATTCCATGCAAACTGTTATGCAGATTGATTTGTCGTCGAAATTGGAAATAGTTGACCTTTCGATTGACGGAATGCCTATTCGTGACTATACACGGGAATATAATGGTGTTTTTATAAAACTTCCAGAAAATTTTTCTACGACGAACGAACATCGTTTGACGTGCTTGTATGGCGGAACACCTATTGAGGCTGTCCGTCCGCCGTGGGAGGGAGGTCTGGTTTGGAAAACATCGCCGTCGGGAAAACCGTGGTGCGGTGTGACGTGCGAAACCCTTGGCGCAAGTTGCTGGATTCCGTGCAAAGACCATTTGTCCGACGAGCCTGAACGGGGAATGAAAATGCGGATTGATGCGCCTTTAGGATTGACAGCTGTTTCAAATGGTTTGTTAGTTTCGCATGAAACCGTCGAAAATCGGGAATTGTGGACATGGCAGACCAATTATCCCATTAATAGCTACAATATGACGTTCTACATCGGCGATTTTATTCGTTTTGGCGAAGATTACAAAGGCATAGAAGCAACGTTCCCGTTGGATTATTATGTGTTTGCCGAGGATGAGGAAAAGGCTCGGAAATCGTTTGAAGAAGCAAAAGATGTTATAGCCTGTTATGAGGATTTGTATGGTCCATATCCGTGGGCAAATGAAGGCTACAAGCTTGTGGAAAGTCCATACGAGGGCATGGAGCATCAGACTGCGATAGCGTATGGCAACGGGTTCAAACATTTATCGTTGTTGCCAATGGATTATATAATTGTCCATGAAACTGCCCATGAATGGTGGGGCAATTCCGTTTCTGTTGACGACTACGCTGATGTGTTTATACACGAAGGTTTTGCCATGTATTCCGAATATTTATACGTGGAACGTAAGTATGGCAGCGAGAAAGCCCGCATATATGCACAATTGTGGGCTCGTAGTATGAATAATATCCGTCCTGTTGTCGGTCCGCGCGATGTCAATTTTTGGGATTACCATGACACTGATCCGTATGTAAAGGGCGCATGGTGCTTGAAAGGGTTGCGTTACTTGCTGAACGACGATGATTTATTTTTCGATATAATTAAGACATATTATCAGTCACGGAAATATTCTATCGTAACGGTGAAAGATTTTACCAATTATGTGAACCAAAAAACAGGCAAGGACTATTCGTGGTATTTCAAGCAGTATCTATATCGTGCTGATGCACCAACCTTGGAATATGTAATAGTTCCGGCTAAGAAAATAGACACGTCAAAATATCAGATTCTGAATCTCGCTTCGGATTATGCACGCAATTCCGCGCAGGATTTGCTGTATATTTATTGTAAGTGGACGAATGTTGACGATGATTTTATTATGCCGATTACTCTATCGGGCAGTGGAAATATCAGCCGTGAGATTCCTGTTACAACCAACGGTGTGTTTGTCGCCCTTGACAATACAATCTGGTCTATGAATGTCGGGGATTTCTACTATGTGATAAAGAAAATCAAGAAATTCAAAGCTAAGAATCTATAGGGTACAAAAAATGTACTTTTTTACGATGAAGTTTGTCGCTTGTTGATGAACTCGTTTGGCTATTTCAAGAATAAACAACGAACCATCATAACAAAAAAAGACTGCCATTTCTGACAGTCTTTTTTCGTGTTTATGGAAACAATGTATTAGTATTCCAATTTGCTCATTCTTACATACGAAGCGTAGCGTTTCTTTGCCATATCCTCGGCTGCGTTGAACAATTCTTGTGCTTCGTTCGGGAATTGTTTCATTACTGAAGCATAACGAACTTCGCCTTTCAAGAAATCTTGGAAACCTTCCCAAGCTGGTTCTTTGCTGTCGAGTGTGAATGGATTCTTGCCTTCGGCTTCCAATTCTGGGTTGAAGCGCCACAAGTGCCAGTAACCGCATGCAACTGCTGCAGCTTCTTCTGCTTGTGATTTGCCCATACCTTTCTTCAAACCGTGGTTGATACATGGAGCGTATGCAATGATGATTGATGGTCCGTGATATGCCTCAGCTTCGCGGATTGCCTTCAAACATTGTGCTTGGTCGGCACCCATAGCGATTTGTGCTACATATACGTAACCGTATGTTGTTGCAATCATACCAATGTCTTTCTTGCGAACTCTCTTACCAGCAGCGGCAAATTTAGCGATTGCGCCAAGTGGAGTAGCTTTTGATGCCTGACCACCAGTGTTAGAGTAAACCTCAGTATCGATTACAAGAATGTTAACGTCTTCGCCCGATGCGATTACGTGGTCAAGACCTCCGTAACCAATATCGTAAGAAGCACCGTCACCACCGATAATCCATTGTGAACGTTTTACCAAATAGTGGCTCAATTCTTTTAACTGACCGCATGTAGAGCATCCGTCTGCAGCTGCTTTTTCAATCATTGGATTCAATTTTGCTGCTGCTGCTTTTGAAGCTGCTGCATCGTCCATACCGTCAATCCATTCTTGTGCTGCTTGTTTGAATTCAGCAGGAGTCTTTTCGTTTGCAATTGCACCTTCGAACAATGTTTTGATGCGAGCACGCATTTTCTTGTTGGCAATGTGCATACCCAAACCGAATTCGCAGAAGTCCTCGAACAATGAGTTAGCCCAAGCCGGACCTTGACCTTTTGCATTCTTCGTGTATGGAGTAGAAGGAACTGAACCAGAGTAGATTGAAGAACATCCAGTTGCGTTTGCAACGATTTCGCGGTCGCCGAACAATTGAGAAATCAATTTAACGTAAGGTGTTTCACCGCAACCTGCACACGCTCCAGAGAACTCGAACAATGGTTGAGCGAATTGTGAATTCTTAACGTTTGCAGTAACGTCAACCAGGTCTTGTTTTGATGTAACCTTTTCAACGCAATATTGCCAGTTTGCAGCTTCTTTAGCAGCTGATTCTGAATTGTCGTCGTAAGGAACCATAGTAAGAGCTTTGCCAGTCTTTGGATTGCCCGGACAAACGTCGGCACAGTTACCACAAGCAAGACAGTCTTTTACGCCGACTTGCATTGTGAAGAACATACCCTTCATTGCTGCAGGTGCCTTCATTTCGATAGTCTGACCGTTGAACCCTGCTTTTTCTTGTTCTGTCATTACGAACGGACGGATACAAGCGTGAGGGCAGACGTACGCACATTTGTTACATTGGATACAGTTGTCTGCATTCCAAACTGGTACGAATGCGCCAACACCACGTTTTTCAAATTTAGCCGTTCCTGCTGCCCAAGTACCGTCTTCAATACCTTTGAATGAAGAAACAGGCAACAAGTCACCGTCTTGTGCATTGATTGGACGAACAACTTTGTTGATGAAGTCGTCACCGTCAGAATAAACCTTAGGTTGTTCTGCAAGGTTTGCCCATGCTTTGTCAACAGCCAATTCTTTGTATTCGCCACCACGGTCGATAGCCGCGTAGTTCATATTTACAACGTCTTCACCTTTCTTTCCGTAAGATTTCAAAGCGAAGTGTTTCATTTCGTCAACTGCCTTGTCAACAGGAATAACGCCTGTGATACGGAAGAATGCTGATTGAAGGATAGTGTTAGTTCTGTTTCCTAAACCAATTTCTTGTGCAATCTTCGTTGCGTTGATGTAGTAAACTTTTATGTCATTCTTTGCAAAGTATGCTTTTACTTTGTTAGGAATGTTGTGGGCAAGTTCTTCACCGTCCCAGATTGTGTTCAACAAGAACAAACCACCT
This sequence comes from Bacteroidales bacterium, assembly GCA_017552705.1. Lineage (GTDB taxonomy): Bacteria > Bacteroidota > Bacteroidia > Bacteroidales > UBA1715 > UBA1715. The sequence goes on along the minus strand of JAFZOY010000007.1, from coordinate 25,261 downwards.
TTTTGCAAACCACGTGTTACGTCATACATATTTAAATATGCTTGTTGGTGACAAGCAACGAAATTTGGCGTAGTTACCAAATATGTAGAACGGATTGGTTCGTCACCGAAACGAAGGTGAGAGCAGGTGAAACCTCCCGATTTCTTTGAATCGTAAGAGAAATATGCCTGACAATATTTGTCAGTCGTTTCACCGATGATTTTTACCGAGTTTTTGTTAGCACCAACGGTACCGTCTGCACCAAGACCGTAGAATTTAGCTTGGAACATTCCTGCAGGAGCCACAGAAACTTCTTCGCCAACAGGAAGCGAGGTGAAAGTAACATCATCGTTGATACCAAGAGTGAAGTGGTTCTTTGGTTGAGCCATTGCAAGATTTTCGTAAACTGCAATGATTTGAGCCGGAGTCGTGTCGTTTGAGCCAAGACCGTAACGGCCGCCAACAACTTGAAGTTTCGACAACATTCCAAGTTCCGACAATGCGTCAACAACATCAAGATAAAGAGGTTCGCTGTTTGCTCCTGGTTCTTTTGTTCTGTCAAGAACGCAGATACGTTTTGCAGAAGTAGGGATAGCTTCCTTCAAGTATTTCAATGAGAATGGACGATACAAGTGAACAGAAATCAAACCAACTTTCTTGCCCTTAGCGTTTTCAAAATCAACAACTTCCTTGATACATTCTGTTACTGAACCCATTGCGATGATGATGTTTTCTGCATCTTTTGCACCGTAGTAGTCGAATGGACGGTATTTTCTGCCAGTAATTTTGGAGATTTGATCCATATAGTCGGAAACGATGTCGGCTACAGCGTTGTAGTATGGGTTACAAGATTCACGGTGAGCGAAGAACACGTCTGGGTTTTCTGCCATACCACGCATTTCTGGGTGTTCTGGTGAAAGTGCTCTTTCTCTGAATTCTTTTAACGCTTTTTGGTCAACAAGAGGAACCAAGTCTTCTTGGTTAACAACTTCAACTTTCTGATATTCGTGAGACGTGCGGAATCCGTCGAAGAAGTTCAAGAATGGAACGCGGCTCTTGATAGTAGCCAAGTGAGCTACACCAGCCAAGTCCATAACTTCTTGTACAGAACCTTCAGCCAACATTGCGAAACCTGTCTGGCGGCAAGCCAAAACGTCTTGATGGTCACCAAAGATACAAAGTGCATGAGAAGCAAGTGTACGTGCCGAAACGTGGAATACGCAAGGAAGCAATTCACCCGCAATCTTGTACATGTTCGGAATCATAAGGAGCAAACCTTGTGAAGCCGTAAACGTAGTTGTTAACGCACCTGCCTGCAACGAACCGTGTACTGTACCCGCAGCACCACCTTCGGACTGCATTTCTTGAACCAAAACTGTTTCACCGAACATGTTCTTACGGCCTTGTGCTGCCCATTCGTCAACATTTTCAGCCATAGGAGATGACGGTGTGATAGGATAGATAGCAGCAACTTCGGTAAACATATATGCTATGTGAGCCGCAGCAGTGTTACCATCACACGTTAAAAATTTTTTATCCGCCATGATTTTATAATTTATTTAAGTTTACTTTTTTATCGTTGGCAAAGGTACTAAAAAAATAGTTTCGTTGTTAAAAATGATGGTATTTTATCACTTGGATTTTTTAGGAAAATGAATGGGAAAGTGTATCATTTTACAACCGCTATGCTTACTTCGTATAGCAGGTATATTGGCACTGCGACCACGAACAGTGTGAACGCGTCGGCAGTAGGAGTGATGATGGCTGCCGCGATGCAAATGACGACGATTGCGTGGCGACGATATGTTTTGAGGAAATCGGCATTGATGAATCCTAAACGTGCCAAAATCCAACATAAAATCGGCAGTTCAAACATAAGTCCCATCAACAGACAGAGCGTCAGCAACGTGGCAATGTACGACGTGAGCGAGATGTAGTTCACAATTTCTTCGCTGACTTGATATGTCCCTAAAAATCGGAACGTGAGCGGAAAAATGAGAAAATAGGAAAGCAAGACGCCTACAATGAACATTATGTACCCGCTCACGACGGCTTTCAGGGCAACGCGCTTTTCGCTTGAATAGAGGGCTGGAAGTACGAACTTGAAAAGAGAGAAAAGTATGTACGGCGATACGACGAGTGCACCGACGAAGAATGATATTTTAACGTGCACCAGGAATTGCTGCGCCAATTCGGTGTTAATCAGTTGTATGTTGAAATCCGACAGCGATGCTCCCAATACTTTGAATAGGTTGTAGGTGACAAAGTCGGCATTCTTAGGTGCCAATATTATTGAAAATACGAAACCTTTGAAACAAAATGCAACAATTCCACAGAGCAGAACTGCCACAAAAATATGAACTATGCAGGAGCGCAGTTCGTCAAGATGTTCCCAGAACGACAGTTCGTTACTGTTTGTTTTCGTCATCGTGCTCTGTTGGTTTTTCGGTGGTCGCATCGGCGCCGTTCATGCCGTCTTTGAAGTTCTTGACACCTTTGCCAAGGCCTCTCATCAACTCAGGAATTTTCTTTCCACCGAATAACAGCAGCACAATAAGTGCGATGACTAAAATTTCTTGTAACCCGATAGAGCCTAAAAAAAGTAATGTGTTCATAGTCTGATTTTTTGCAAAGTTATAGTTTATTGCGTAATTCCAGTACAAATTTCTCGATAATTGGCCAACATTCGTCTGCCGTCTTGCAGTTTTTTACTCGTTTTTCCAGCGGACACCAGTCTGTTCCGGCATTGTTGATTATGTAGTCAACTTCTTTGTCGAATGTGACGCGAATGCCGTTCGATTCGAGCATTTCCTTTGCCGAAGTGCAGATTGCGTGGGTGAATACGTCGCTGAAACCTCCTAAGACAATCATTGCCGCCGCGCCTTTGCCTATTACCTTGTCGGCTATCATTGCATTCTGCATAAACGGATTCTTTTCTTTTACCAAATCGTATAAATCTTGTACGCCTTTTTGGTTGTACGTACGGATTTCGTCATCTTTCCCAATCACGCAGGAATAATTTCCCTCGTCGAGTTTCTTGATGAGAACTGCCATGGCTGTTGCTTTGCCCAAGTCGGCACCGTTGCGTTTCAACGTTTCTACAAAATTGTTTATTCGGTGCATTTCTTTTGGAATGTCGATTCGTTGTGGACAAGCGGGAATACAGCGACCGCATTCAATGCAATGGTCTGCCTGACGGAGTTTCGGCACGCTTCGGTCGTAGCCAACGAGAAACGCCTTGCGTGCTTTCGCATATTCGGGATTTTGTCGGTCTTCCTGCACGTTCCCTTCGTTCAGACATTTATTGTAATGGCAGAAAATTCCTGGAATGTCCAATCCGTAAGGACACGGCATACAATACTGGCACGTGTTGCACGGAACCATCGGGAAATTCGCAAAAATGTCGGCAATTTCCTCCAAAAGTTTGTATTCCTCGTCGTTCAACGGTTTCAGAGGAGAATAGGTTTTTACATTGTCTTGCAAATGTTCCATATACGTCATGCCGCTCAAAACAGAAAGGATTCTCGGCATTGAGCCAGCGAATCGGAACGCCCACGATGCTATGCTCGCTTCGGGGTCGCGTTGTTTGAGCAGTTCCGTGGCGTGGTCGTTCAAATTTGCCAAACGACCGCCCAACAATGGTTCCATTACGAATGCGGGAATCTCGCGTTTGTCCAGTTCCCCGTAAAGATATTCCGAATTGGTATTTCGTGGATTCATAAGTTTTGCGTGTTTCCAGTCAACGTAACTATGCTGAATCAGCACAAAATTCCAATGTATCTCGTCGTGCCGCGACAAGAGGTAATCGAAAATACGAATGTCGCCGTGGTACGAAAATCCTAAGTTTTTGATTCTTCCTGCTTTCCGTTCTTCCAACAAAAAATCGAGAATACCGTTGTCTATGTAGCGGGCTTTGAAATAGCCCATTGCATCGTCGCCGCCGCCCACGGAGTGGAGTAGGTAGTAGTCAATGTAATCAACTTGAAGTTCCTTGAACGAGTTGTAATACATCTCCAACGACGCTTCGCGGGTGAAAACGCCAAAGTTCGAGAGTTTTGTGGAAACCAGGAATTCGTTTCGTTTGTGACGACTGAGAGCAATTCCCAACGCCTTTTCGGAACGACCTTGACAATAGGCTGGCGAGGTGTCAAACAGATTCACGCCGTGGGCTATTGCATAGTCAATCAGTCGGTTGACTTCCTCTTGGTCTATTTCATTTTCGGCATCTTCGCGGCCGCTTTTCCCTTGAATTGTGGGGAAACGCATACATCCGTAGCCCAAAATCGACACTTTTTGACCGTGCGAATCGGTACGGTAGGTCATCTTGTCGGTTGGAATGTCGTTGTTTGTTGTTTGTGCAGATTCCTTTTTCGTATCGGAGCAACCTGTCAGCATTGCCGCCGTGGCAGCAGTTCCAGCCCCAAAAATCTGTAAAAATCGGCGACGGTTTATTTTGTTCTCTGTTTTCATATTTCGGTTAAATTTCGCGTTGCACTTCGTTTCCTTCAATATAAATTGCACTGAGTGGACGGGCAGGGCAGTAGTATTCGCATTGCCCGCAACCAATGCACCGTTCGGTGTTCACAACGGGTATTTTTAATACAGGATTAAATTCGTCTTTTACAACCATAAGAATTGCTCCAACAGGGCAATGGCTGGCGCAACTACCGCATTTTTCGCCGTCGGTTTCAACTATGCAGTTCTCCTTAATCCACACTGCGTGACCGATTTGTATCGCCGATTTTTCGGCAGGAGTGATTTTCTGTATTGCGCCAGTCGGACAAACTTCGGAGCAGCGGACGCATTCGGGACGGCAGAAACCGTCTTCAAACTGCATTTCGGGCTGCATGAGTGTTTCCAAATTGTTTGACGGTCGAAGTACGTGGTTCGGACAAACCGAAACGCATAGTTGGCACGCCGTGCAGTTTTGGGTGAAATGCCGTAAACTCTGTGAACCTGCTGGTTTTGGAGGCGTTGTACGAGTGGGGATTTTCTTGTCTTGTATGACGGCAAGTCCACCGTCAACTTTTTTTGTCTGTGCTTTTACCAGAGAGCCTGCTGTGATTAAAGCCGCGACAGAAAGGAATTTTCTTCTTGAGTTGTCTTGTGGAGCCGATTCAGTTTCCGTTTTTGTGCGACGTTTATAGTGCATGGCGTCCCTGTTGCATGTCTCAACGCAGTTGAAGCAAGTGACGCAACGGCTGTAGTCAATTTCGTGAGCTTCGGTGTTGATGCAGGCAGCCTTGCAGGTACGGGCACATAATCCGCAACTGTTGCATTTTTCCGTATCTATTACAGGTTTAAAAATTGAGAACTTTGCAAGGTAACCCAATACCGTTCCAACGGGACAAATGTTGTTGCACCACGTACGTCCGTTTCGCCACGAAAGCACTGCTAAGACAATCAGTGTGATTGATGCGATTACGAGTGACGAAACGCTTTTTACCCACACGTCAACGGAATAGAACGTGTAACTGTCCATTCGTTCGGCAATGTAAGCCAATCCATTGTTACACAATGCGTAAACGGGAGCAAGAATATTCGCCGCAATTCGTCCGAATGCACTGTAAGGTGCAATAAGGTGGGCAACCGCGCCTATTCCCGGTACAAGAAGAAATATGATGAACACTACCAATACAACCACACGGAGAATTGTGTGATTTTTTGAGAAAGAATATCTGTATTTGTTCTTTTTGCCGATTCTGCCCAATCTGCCAAACACGTCCTGCATAATGCCGAGAGGACAAATTACCGAGCAGTAAAGTCGTCCGAACACGAGTGTAAGCACAACCAATCCGGCGACAATGCCAACGTTCAGAGCCAAGACGGCGGGCAGAAGTTGAATTTTCGCCAACCAACCGAAATAGGCGTGGATTGTGCCTGTGAAATCAAGAAATAAGAGTGTTATAAGAATGAAAATTATAACTGCGAGAGAAATTCTAATTTTTCGTAACATAGAAATAAGCATATGCGTCAAATATATGAAATTAATAACTATTCTTTGGGTGTGGAATGAAGATTAAGACTAAGTCCTGCCGAGCAAGTGAATTTAGGCAGCGGATAGCCGAGCATGGTCTCGTAGTCGCCTGAACAGATTGCCGTTTCGCCTTGTACGAACAAATTGACCGCTTTTATCTGCTGGGAAATCTTCGCGTCGATAAGGGCGAAAGACTTTGTCGTTTCCGTTTGACCGACCGCTAAATACAATTTATCAATGTATTGCGTGCCAACCTTCAACGTGGTGTTTTTCAATTTGTATTGGATGTTCAAGCCGGCTTTTTGTCGTGGCGAACCCACAATGGGGTTTTCCATATACACGTAACTATAATTGCCGTTGACAGAGAGGTCTTTTATATTTCTTTCCATTGAGAATTCCACTCCCGTATTTTTAAACTCGCCCACGTTTTGATTTTTTGGCTTGCCGTCTATCATAACGGTTTGCACAATGTTGTCGCCTATGGTGTGGTATAAATCGAGTTTTGCTGAAAAATTATCAATGTTAAATGGTTTAAAATCTTTATTGTATTCAAAAGCGCATTCAAAGTTGTGGCAATGTTCTGGAAGCAGGTCTGCATTTGCCGCGGCATATATATACAGTTCACGCATATTGGGGGTGCGGAATCCTTTGGAATATAGCAGTTTTACGTTTCTGGCAAGAATAGTTCCTGCTTTATTTACAGATTTAAGAGTAAATCCAGCCATAGGAATCAGAATGGTTCCGTACAAACTATGATTTTCGGCTCGAAGGCCTACTTCTGGATAAGATTCTATATAATTATTCTTCAATTCTTTGGAAAAACGTTGCCTTGCCAAAATATATCCTGCGGTTTCGCTGAACGAAAGATGGTCGGCATAGATTTCGGTCACGGGATTTCGATAGGCATTCCCTCCGTAGAGTTTGAGATTGAAACCTCCTGTTAATCTTGTCCGAATTCTGATAAGATAAATAGATTGTTTCATATTTACGCCTCCCATATAGTCGGTGGAATGAAACAAGTATTCCTGTGGCTTTTCACCTTCCTTGAAACCATCGTTTATTTGATGTTGTCCCCAATTATAATATATGTCGAGAGCGCCATCAGTATTATAATTTTCATGTCCAAAATATATGTTATCTAACATAACGGTATAAATTCCACGTGTTACATTTGCTTCGCATTCGTTAAGAGGAGCAGAGACGCTTCCCGGCATTTCAATGTCGAAATGACTGATGTTTGCATTAGCTTTCAGTTTCCAATGACGGTTGATGCTGTAACCTATTTTTGCGAATCCGCTCAGCGAATTGTAGGCTGAGTTTTCGCGATAACCGTTGGAATGTTCATAGTTCCCGCTTGCAAAAAGCGATATTTTATTATGACGGAAACCGTCGCTCACCATACATTGTGTTGTTCCGTAAGAACCGACTTTTGCACGCATACGGAGTGTATTTCCGTTGCTCATTTCCTCTTTTGTAATGAAATTGATGGCACCTCCCATTGCATTTGAACCATACAAAAACGAAGCCGCTCCGTGTATCACTTCCACCGTCTGGATGTTGTCGGATGTGTAGGTGTCGGCCATTGGGTGTCCGTAAATGGGGGCGTATTGCGGATGTCCGTCAATGAGGATGAGAATCCGTCCGGCGCTGCCCGAAAAACCACGCATGGTAATGTTTCCCGACGCTCCCGACGAAACTCCGTAGCCGGCAACGCCTTGCGAATTGTAAAACAATCCGGGTATGTTCTCTTTCAAGACAGGCAAAATCGACGATTCACCCTTACTTTCTATTTCAACGGGACTTATATCATCTATAGATAGTGTCAACGTCGGCGCGTACCTGTAGATAAGGACAGGGGGAATAGATCCAATTTTTAGTACTTGATTTGCGTCCGATATTGGTCCGTTCTCGTTCTTCGAGGAATCCTCGGTTTCTTGGGAAAGAGCACTTCCCGTGACAAGAATGAATATACTTGCAATTATAGTTGACTGAATGTATTTATATGACATAAAATATTTTTTTCTGCTTTGTAATTAACCTAAGCAAATATACAGAAAATGATAATTTGAAATGATTTGTAGAAGGAGTAATAGACGAACGTGAAAATAAAAAAGCCCCGTGAATTTTGTTTCACGAGGCTTTCTGGTATGTGAATCTTGGTTATTTCCCCATCGACAACAAAAATTCGTCGTTGTCTTTTGTCAACGGCATTTGTTGGCTGAGGAATTCCATTGCTTCCACTGGAGTCATGTCCGAAAGGAATTTGCGCAAAACCCAACACTTGTTCAAACGAAGTTTGTCAACTAACAAATCATCGCGGCGGGTACTCGAAAGATTAACGTCAACAGCAGGGTAGATACGTTTGTTCGCAATTTTTCTATCCAATTGCAATTCCATATTTCCTGTTCCCTTGAACTCTTCGAAAATCACATCGTCCATTTTCGAACCTGTTTCTGTCAATGCAGTTGCGATGATTGTCAATGAACCGCCGCCTTCAATGTTACGGGCAGCTCCAAAGAAACGTTTTGGTTTATGCAATGCGTTTGCATCAACACCACCTGAGAGGATTTTTCCCGATGCTGGCTGAGCCATATTGAACGCACGGGCCAAACGGGTGATTGAGTCCAAAAGGATACATACATCGTGACCGCATTCAACCAAACGTTTTGCTTTTTCGAGCACGATATTGGCAATTTTCACGTGACGGTCGGATGGTTCGTCGAATGTAGATGAAATTACTTCGGCACGAACGCTTCGTTTCATATCGGTAACTTCCTCTGGACGTTCGTCAATCAACAGAATCAACAAATATACTTCGGGGTGGTTGTCGGCGATTGCGTTGGCAATGTTTTTCAACAATGTTGTCTTACCTGTTTTTGGTTGGGCAACAATCAAACCACGTTGACCTTTACCGATAGGGGTGAATAGGTCTATGATTCTGGTTGACAAGTCGTTATGCCCATTTCCCGTGAGGTTGAATTTCTCATCGGGGAACAATGGAGTAAGGTGGTCGAAGTGAACGCGGTCGCGGACCTCGTCTGGTCTTCTGCCATTTATTTTTTCAACTTTTACAAGAGGAAAATATTTCTCGCCTTCTTTTGGTGGACGAATCGGACCTTCAACAGTGTCACCTGTTTTTAAACCAAATAGTTTGATTTGCGATTGGCTCACATAAATGTCATCTGGCGAATTGAGGTAGTTGTAATCGCTTGATTTCAAATATCCGTGGCCGTCCTGCATAATTTCAAGAACACCGCTTCCTGTAATGATTCCGTCGAATTCGTGGATTTTTTGTGGTTGTGCTTGTTGCTCGTTTTCTGTTGGTTGTGTTGGCGCTTCCGCTTGTGGTTCTACTGCTTGTTTTGTTGGTTCCGAAGCGGTTGGTTGTTCAATTTGTGGTTCAGCCGAGATTGTCACCGTGGTTTGTTCAGCCTCTAATTGAACACTTTCAGGTTTTACAACAGTTTTTCGAGGTCTTTTTGCTTTTTTTACAACAGGAGTTTCTTGTTGATTTTGTTCGGTTTCGTTTAGGTTTTCCGAGTCCATTTGGTTAAAGATTAAAATTAGTATGATATTATAATGTGTGTTTGCATTATAAATTATTCATAGAAAAAGTTTATTTACAAGTATTTTTTCAAAGTTTTCGGATTATGGTTTTGCTATTCGTTCAAAACCGTTGCAATAATACGGAGTTTTAGTGAATTACAAGCGTTTTTAGCGAAAAAAAATGGCTGATTATGAAAAAATCAGTCATTTTTCCTGTGATTTGTACGGATTCAGTTGTTGTTGAATCTTACGAGCCTATTATTTTTTTGTGATAATCATTTCGGTACGACGATTTTTCGCACGGTTTTCAGGACTATCGTTTGGAACGCATGGTTTTGAACTACCGTAGCCTTTCCACGTAATTCGTTCTTTTGCAACGCCATAGATTTTGGTCAATTCTTCCGCTATGTAAGTCGCTCTGTTTTCGGAGAGTTTCTGGTTGTATGACGCATTGCCCACATTGTCGGTGTGGCCGCCGATTTCAATATGTACCGTTGGATTTTGTTTCATAAAACGACCGATTGCTTCCAATTCAGGTTCTGATTCTTTTTTGTAGGAAACTTGGTCGGTGTCGAAGAAAATGTTTTTCAGCACAACATAGTTGCCCACAATGATCTGCTGCAATGGAATATCGACTTTTTCAGCACCTTTGAATGTTGCCAACGAAACAGTTTCCGAGTAAAACAAATAACCTGAACGTTCCACCGAAAGTGCGTATTCATGGCCTTCGACAAATGGAACAATACATTCTCCTGTGAGTTGGTCCGACATGCTGATGAACACTTTTTCGTTGGTTGCCACATCCGACAGAATGATTTTCGCCCCAAGTTTTGCTTTTGTAGTGTTGTCGAACACAATACACTGCACGTATGTCACAGGATTTGGCTTGATTTTGAATGTCTCGTCAATCGTGAACTCATACATGTCGAATCCGCCAACGCCGCCGTATCTGTTTGACGCAAAATAACCTTTGGTTCCTTCCGCATTGATAATCAGATGCGATTCGTCGTCGTTGGTGTTGATAGGGTAGCCTAAATTTTCAGGGGTTGCCCACGAGGTCTTGTCTAATTTTTTAGTGCCGAAAATATCTTTTTTGCCCATTCCCGGACGGCCGTCGGTTGCATAATATAATGTGGTGCCGTCGGCGTGGATATATGGCGACTCGTCGTCAAATTTTGTGTTGATTTCTGGGCCTAAATTCGCTGGCTTCGACCATTGTCCGTTTGCTTGCAGATACGACACATAGATATCTTTTTTACCGAATCCGTCGGGACGGCTCGATGCAAAGTATAGCGTGCGTCCGTCGGCGGAGCATGACGGCTGTGATTCCCAATATTTGCTGTTGATTGGCTCGCCTAAATTGATTGGCTGGATCCAGTTGTTTCCAACTTTTTTCGTCATGTAAATATCGCAGGAGCCGTGTCCGTTTGGCGCTCCGCAGATGGTGAAAAACATCGTCTTTCCGTCGGCGGTGATTGATTGCGCACCTTCGTTTGTCCGTGTGTTGATGGACGAAAGCGGAACGCTCTTTTCCCATTTGCCGTCTTTTTTCTGTGCGGAAAACAAATCTTCTTGTTTTACACGTGGATTTTGGGTTGGCAGATTCGTTGTGAAAATGAGCGTGTTGTCGTCAACGGTAATCGATGGATGATAGTCGTCGTATGGTGTGTTGATGTTCTGACCTAAGTTTTGGGGCGAAAAATTGATGGGATGTGCCTGCAATTCCAATGCCTTTGTCGTTTTTTCAAACAAATCGTCCAAATTCATTTGCTCAACTTTGGAAAGTGTTGAGGATGAGTGCATTTCGTTTGCTCGTTTAAAATGTTGCAGGTTTGCGAATGCTTCTTTATACATACCTAAATTGTATTCTTCGTATGCTAATTTGTATCTTGACCACAAATGTGAGCCTCCACATTTGTCAACACAGGTTTGTAAGGCGTTGAGCATCTTTGTTGTGTCTTTCTGTTGAGTGTAAACGCCAGCCAACAAATAGTATGCTTCAACAAAATATTCGTCTTGTTTGAGTGCGGTTTTTAAATTTTCCTCCGCTTTGTCGTAATAGAGCAGTTGGTAGTTTTGCAAAGCCGTTTCGTAGGCGGCGATAGCCTTTTTATTGTTTGAGGAATATTCCTGTGCAAACAGATTCAGCGAAAGGAATATGCACACTAATATATAGATTATTTTTCTCATATTCAATATGTTAGATAATATTGTTTTGCTCCGTCGAGAACTATGTTTTGTCAATACAAATTCTTTGCCAGAAAAGACTCCGCGACCAACCTGTTATAGGAATTGGAAATGTTCGAAATCGGTGGTCTTTTCGCAATATTCGCATCTCAGGCTCACGTTCGGACTTTTTTGTATCACTGTGAATTTCGGAGTGATATTTTGGTGGTTTGTCACACATTTCGGGTTGAAACATTTCGTGATGCCTTGTACCTTGTCTGGACAGGTAAGTACCATTTTTTCAACTACTTGGTAATCTTTTATAATGCTTAGTTTAGCTTCTGGTGCGAGAATTGCGATTTTGTTTATTTCATCTTGCACAAAGAATTTGTCGGCGATTTTTATGATGGCTTTGCTGCCTAATTTCTTGCTTTCAAGATTGAGTCCGAATGTTATTTGTGTGTCGATGTTTTCAAGTTTCAGAATGGAGATGACCTTGAACAAATTTTTGCTTGGGATATGGTCAATCACGGTTCCGTTTTGAATCGCACTGACAACCATTTGTTTTCCTTGAATATTTCCCATTGGTTTATATGTTTAAGTGTAATAGATAGCTGATAATTGCCTGACGGGTGAACACTCCGTTGCGTGCCTGTTCAAAATAGTATGCCTTTGAATTTGCGTCAACATCCTGTTGTATTTCGTTCACACGTGGGAGCGGATGAAGGATTTTCATGTTGTCCTTGGTGTGTGCGAGCATATCATTTCGGAGAATGTATGTGTTTTTGGTCTTTTCGTATTCCATCAAATCCGAAAAGCGCTCTTTCTGGACGCGTGTCATATATACTATGTCAACCTCGTTCAGCACCGATGTCATTTCCGTATGTTCATAAAAAGAAATGTTGTTTTCTTTCAGGATTGTTTTGTATTCGTTCGGCAGGGCAAGTTCAGGTGGCGCAACCAGATGGAATGTCGGGTTGAAATATTTCATCGCCATAATGAGTGAATGTACCGTTCGTCCATATTTCAGGTCGCCGATAAGTGCGATTGACAGATTGTTCAGCGTGCCCTGTGTTTTAGTGATGGAATACATGTCGAGCAATGTTTGTGTTGGATGTTGGTTTGCTCCGTCGCCAGCGTTGATAATTGGAACATTTGCCACTTCGCTTGCGAATTTTGCCGCACCTTCGAGAGGATGGCGCATCACAATCAAATCGCAGTAGTTTGATATGATTTTGATTGTGTCGTGCAACGTTTCCCCTTTGGTGGAGCTGGTTGTCTCAATGTCGGAGAAACCGATTACACGTCCGCCCAATCGGTTGATGGCACTTTCGAAACTGAGTCGGGTACGTGTTGACGGTTCAAAGAAAAGCGATGCTATAACTCTGCCGTTTAACACGTTACGATAACTGTTTGCTTCAAACTTCGCCGCAAGTTCAAGGATTTTCAGATATTCCTCAACATCGAAGTCGGTGATCGATACTAAACTTTTTGCCTTATTCATAATACATTATAAAAAAAGAGCTGGCAACCAACCAGCTCAATCTTGCAACATTAAAAACCAAAATCAGAATCGTCTTTTTGCGAACTTCTTGGAACGAAGTTCGGATTTTCTGCCGTGACGAAATCAACGGCTTCGTTCATTCCGTTCAAAAATTTCTCGAAATCTTCTTGATACAAGAATATTTTGTGTTTTTCGTACGAAACGCCATCTTCACCGTCCGAGATACGTTTACTTTCTGTGATGGTTAGAAAGTAATCGTTGTTCTTTGTTTTCTTTACATCAAAAAAATATGTTCTTTTTCCTGCTTTGACAGGCTTAGAAAAAACTTCCTCTCTGTCCATTTGATTTGAATTTTCCATATCCGTTCTACTAAATCTTACTACTTTTTTCAAAAATAGTTTATTTTATCGAAATAAACGGAAAAGTGGTGGAATAAGTTATTAACATTAAAATAACGTGTTTTTTAAGGGATGCGTCACTAAAAACGAAAAAAAGATTTTTATATATACAAAAAAGTGTATATTTGTTGCGAAGAAATTACTATACTTTACACACCTCGCGGAGGGACAATGTTTCATTGTCCCTCCATTTTTTTAGAATGTTATGATAGAACTTGTGTCAACATTGCTTTTCTGTAAATCCCTGTCGTACACAAAATATGTGAAAAATACACTGTCGTAAGGAAATACCGACTTTGCAAGTGTAATGTCGATGTTCACTTTTGCTTTGATGAATTTGTGTTGGTTTTCGCCACGCAAACGTGGAATCCGATAACTGAATGTGTAGGGTAGTTGCGTGGTGTCGCCGTTTTGTAGGGAGTAGGCGGTTGCGTAGAAATTTTGTTGGAATGTGTCGATATACGGCGCAACGGTGTCTTTTGTCTCTAATCCGAAATTTCCGTCGCCGTCGTATAACATAAAGGTGAACAATATTGTATTGTCGGTGGAATCATTCACCACCGGCGCATATAAAAACTCCACTTTCGGAACATTGTCGTATTCCGGATACGTGTTGTGACAACTTGTGAAAACAAGCAGTACAATTATATATAGGTAAAAGTGTTTCATACAAAAGAAGACGGATTACGCCTTTCTCTTGCGGAGTTATTTCTTAATCAGTGAAATTATCCACAACAAAACGATAGCTCCAACAGTGGCACTAATCAGCTGCCAAAGAATGCTACCGCCGCCAATGCCAATTAATCCGAATAGCCCGCCTCCAAGAAAACCGCCGCCAATACCAATTAATAAGTTGAGCAACAAACCTTTACCTGCGCCACTGAAGATTTTGCTACCTAAAAATCCTGCCAAAGCGCCAATTGCAAGTGATAATAAAAGACCAAGAAGCATAATTCAAATTTTTAATTGTGAGAATATTATTGTTACAAATATACGTTTTTTACTTCAAAAACAATGCGATACATGAAATGTGATGCAAGGATTTATAATTTCCGTTCAAGTACTTTCGCTTTTGGTTCCACATCGTGCGTAACCCACACGTTTGCACCAATCACTGCGCCTTTGCCTATGGTGATTCGTCCCAGCAACGTTGCGTTTGAGTAGATAATCACATCATCTTCAACAATCGGGTGGCGTGGAATACCTTTTATTGGATTGCCGTTCTCGTCGAGCGGGAAGTTCTTCGCACCAAGCGTAACACCTTGATACAGTTGTACATGGTTACCAATAATACAAGTGGCTCCAATTACGACGCCTGTGCCGTGGTCAATGGTGAAATATTCGCCGATTTGTGCGGCAGGGTGGATGTCGATTCCCGTAAGGGAATGTGCCATTTCCGTGATGATTCGTGGAATCAGCGGAACGTTGAGCAACAGCAGTTCGTGTGCCGTGCGATAATGAAGCAAGGTTTTTATTACAGGATAACAGAAAATGATTTCGCCGTATGATTTTGCCGCAGGGTCGCCGTTGTATGCCGCCTGAATGTCGAGCGAAAGCATGTGGCGAATGTAGGGCAGACGTTTGATGAACGCCACGGCAATGTCCTCTGCCATTTGAGCGGCTTTTTCTTTCGTCAGATCTTTACATTCATTGCAGTCGAACAATAGTCCTCGTTGGATTTGTTGCGAAAGCATCGCAAAAAGTTTGTCAACATTTACGCCAGTGTAAAAACTGATTGTGTCGTGGCACACCACATCGCGCCCGAAATAGCCTGGGAAAATGATTTCCTGTATCGTTTCCACGATTTTAGCCAACGCGTTGACCGACGGCATTGGTACGTCGCCATTCGATTTGTGGTACACCAAATTGTACGACTCAGGGGATGAGAGTTCTTGTACAGTTTGTATTATTTGTTTCCTGTTGTCCATCGCAATTCATTTATTCTGAATACAAATATATTGAAAAACTTCTATATGACCGTAGATTTCTAAAATAACCGTGAAACCCATTGGATTTTTTGAAAATTTTTACTGAAATGTCCTTGTTATTTTCTCAAAAAACTTATATTTGTTACATTAAGAATTAAACCTTAACAAATATGAAAATTCCTACAAAAGAAGATGCTTTAAAACAGTTGGTAAAAACCAGCATTGGAAAGACTTTGAGTAAGAAAGAGTTAGATTTGTTAACCCAAAGTCTTAAAATTATTTCGTATAGCAAAGGAGAGACAATCTATAAGCAAGGTTTCAATATTAGTGCCTATGCTGTATTGCTGTCCGGCCTCTGTAAAATTACAGTGGAAAACGAGGTAAGTTCTGGCGGAACAATAATCTCGTTGCTAAAACCAGTCAATATGATTGGTGTGTTCTCGTTGAAAGACGAAGCTTTTCAGGCAACGGCTTCGGCATTGAGTGATTGTGTGGTTGCGTTTATCGACAAGAATGATTTCTCTACGGTTGTTACGTCGAATGGCCGCTGCTCGTATGCGTTGTTCGAGTATTTATGCACGTACACAAAACAATTTGTGCGTCAGGTTGTGGATTTTGGCCAGAAATCTATTAAATCGCGTGTGGCAAGTGCATTGCTCTACATGACTGATTTGGTGAAAGGTGATTTTATTGATATGCCAATTACACGTAACGACTTGGCTGAATATTGCGGTATAGCAACGGGTAGTACAATCCGTTTGTTGAGCGAGATGGCGAAAGACAAGGTGATTGTGCTTGACAAGAAAACCATCCGTATTAAAAATAAGGAAAAACTTATACAAATAAGTAAACAATTGGAATAGAAATACTTTTTAGTTAGTTGGAAAAAGGGGGCGAAAGCTCCCTTTTTTGTTATTCTTGCGAAAATATCGAGATTATTGCAAATAATTTCTACTTTTGCAGGCAAATTCAATGTATATGGCAGAACAATCTCTACTCGAACGACTTGACGGTTTACAGTTCAAATTCGAGGAAATTTCAACAATGATTACCGACCCGGCTGTAATAGCTGATATGAAGCGTTTTGTGAAGTTGAACAAGGAATATCACGAATTGGAGCTGTTGATGAACGCACGTAAGGATTATAAAAATCTATTGTCGAATTACGAAGAGGCAAAAAAGATTCTCGAAACGGAAAACGACGAGGAAATGCGTGAAATGGCAAAATTGGAGATTGACGAGGCTGAACCGAAAATCGCAAAAATGGAGGACGAAATCCGTTTGTTGTTGATCCCTGCCGATCCAGAAGATGGAAAAAATGCCATTGTTGAAATTCGTGGTGGAACTGGTGGTGACGAGGCTGCAATTTTTGCGGGAGATTTGTTCCGTATGTACACAAAATATTGTGAGTCAAAGGGATGGAAAGTGCAAGTGACGAGTTTTAACGAAGGTACATCGGGCGGTTATAAGGAAATTGTATTTGAGGTTACTGGCGAAAATGTATATGGTACAATGAAATATGAATCGGGTGTACATCGGGTTCAACGTGTACCGGCAACTGAAACGCAGGGACGTGTGCATACTTCGGCGGCTACTGTCGCTGTATTGCCTGAAGCAGAGGAATTTGATATAGAATTGAAGGAATCTGATATTCGTACCGATATTTTCTGTGCATCAGGTCATGGTGGACAGAGTGTCAACACGACGTATTCGGCTATCCGTTTGGTGCATATTCCTACGGGAATCACTGTTCAATGTCAGGATGAAAAATCGCAGTTGAAAAATAAGGCAAAGGCTATGATTGAATTGCGTACCCGTATTTATAATATGGAGTATCAGAAATATCTTGACAATATTGCTTCGAAACGTAAAACAATGGTTTCCACAGGTGACCGTTCTGCAAAAATCCGTACGTACAATTATCCGCAAGGTCGTGTGACCGATCATCGTATCAACCTGACATTATATAACTTACAAGCAATTATGGGTGGCGAGATCCAGGAGATAATCGATGGCTCGATTGTCGCTGAAAATGCGGAACGTTTGAAGGCTGGGGAAATATAGTTTTTACCGCAGTTTGTTTTTCTGGTAATTGTTCCGTACGAATACGTAGAAGAACACAACTCCTATAAGATTTACAATCCAAGCCCACCAAAATGCGGAGTGATAGCCGTAATATTCGGCTAATGAACCACCAGCCATGATGCCTAATCCAATTCCTACGTCCCACGACACAAGCAGTGATGAATTTGCCGTGCCACGTTGCGAATTTGGTGCAAGGTTTATAAACATATTCTGGAATGCCGGCCACATGTGACCATTCCCAAGTCCAATAATAAGCGCCGCTCCGTAAAAGCCTATTTCGTTGTGCAGAAATGCAAAAAGTAAGAATCCCAACAACGATATTAAGCAACCAATGCTGGCATTTTCGATGATGCGTCCTTTCCTGAGCGTCCGACCACCGACAAGCCTCGACAGGATGAGTCCCACCGCAAGAAATGTGAAGAAGAATCCTGTCCCTCCTGTGATTCCTAATTCTTCTTTGCCATAAATGGCTACGTATGTGGAAATTACACCGTATGAAAATGCAAATGCCACTATACACAATGCTTCGCTCCAGCCTTTCAAAAGAAAGAATCTGTCGAGGGAAATGGGTTGTTTGTTTTTTACAATCTCTTTCTTGGGCAACGTAATTGTGGAGTTGATTATAAATCCAATCGCACCAATTATACATGCTGTGATAAATAAAAGGTTGTAATTGTGTGTTTCGTTGAATATCCACAATGCGACAGATGGACTGATTGCTGTTGCAAGATTGTTGCTAAGTCCGTAGTATCCAATGCCTTCCGCTCTTCGTGATGAAGGAAGAACGTCGATTGCGACAGTGCTGTTTGCCACTGTTGTGGCTCCGAACGGCGCACCGTGGAATGTCCTTACGATGGCGAAAAATAGGAGAGAACCTGCAACAATGTATCCGCTGAAGAAAATGAAGAAGAAAAAGTAGCTTACGAGCAATACAATTTTACGGGGAAAACTATCAACGATGTATCCGCTGAATGCTCTGGCTATCAGTGCCATAATGGTGTAACCCGACAACACAATCCCGATAACGTGTTTGTTTGCATGGAACGTGTCGCTTAAATAGAGCGGTAAAAGCGGCGTGAGCAACATAAACGAGAAAAATATCATAAAGTTTGCGCACCAAACTTTTGTATAGTTGCTATTCCAGAGTTTCTCGGATTCCATTGCTTGAATTTCTGGCAAATTTATAAAAATACTGCTCGTTGCCGTCTTGCTTTTGAAAAATTACATTGTGCGAATCGCAGTTATTATGAATATTCCGATTCAATAATTCGGTAAAAATGCTAATTTTGCCACGTAAAAATTCAGACTCATGATTACGTTTGTTGTAGCAATTGTGGCACTTGTATTAGGGTATGTGTTTTATGGTGCCTTGGTAGAAAAAATCTTTGGCGTTGACAACGAAAGACAAACGCCGGCGTTTACAAAACAAGACGGTGTTGATTTTATGCCGATGCCGTTGTGGAAAGTTTTCCTGATTCAATTCTTGAACATTGCGGGTACAGGTCCAATTTTCGGCGCGATAGGCGGAATTTTGTTCGGTCCTGCCGCATATTTGTGGATAGTGCTTGGATGTATTTTTGCAGGTGCCACGCACGACTTCCTATCGGGAATGATTTCGTTGCGGAAAGGTGGCGCGTCGTTGCCCGAAATCATTGGTGACGAGTTGGGAACTGGTGTCCGTCAGGTAATGCGTGTTTTTGCATTGCTGCTTATGGTGATGGTTGGTGCCGTTTTTGTAACGACTCCTGCTGGTCTGCTTTCAAGCATGACGTCTGACTGGGGATTTTTCGGTTCGTCAACGTTTTGGTGCATCGTGATTTTCTGCTATTACATTATGGCAACATTGCTTCCGATTGATGCGCTGATAGGAAAGATTTACCCGATTTTCGGTATTGCATTGCTGATAATGGCTGTTGGCGTATGTTTCGGAATTTTTACCAACGAAGGTGCAATGCCCGAAATTACCGAAGCCTTCCATACGCATCACCCTAAAGGATTGTCAATATTCCCGTTCTTGTTTGTAACGATTGCCTGTGGTGCCATTAGCGGTTTCCACGCTACGCAAAGTCCTATGATGGCTCGTTGTTTGAAACAAGAAAAATACGGACGAATCGCCTTTTATGGCGCAATGATTACCGAAGGTTTTGTGGCATTGATTTGGGCTGCTGCCGCAATCAAATTTTGCGACAATAATTACGACCAATTGGCTTCATATCCGAATCCTGCAAATGTGGTTAGTTTCATCTGTAACACGTGGATGGGAAAAGTTGGTGCAGTACTTGCCATTCTTGGCGTTGTAGCTGCTCCAATCACGTCGGGTGATACGGCGTTCCGTTCCGCTCGTTTGATTACTGCCGATTTTCTTCATTTCCCACAAGATAAGGTGTGGAAACGATTGTCGGTTTCATTACCATTGTTTGCTATCTCGGCAGTGCTTATGATGGTTGATTTTGCTGTACTCTGGAGATATTTCGGCTGGTTTAACCAAACCTTGTCGATTTTCACGTTGTGGGCAATCACCGTTTATTTGTATAGAAACGGTAAATGCTTCTATATCACATTGATACCAGCAATTTTCATGACGTCGGTTTGTAGCACGTATATCCTTATGGCTCCCGAAGGATTCGCACTTTCGGCAACGGTAGGTTATTCCGTTGGGTTGGCGCTCACAGTTGCGTTGTCGGCAGTGGTAATCTGGTATATGCGTAAACGGAAGGGACAAATTGACTAATAATGGATTTCCAGAACGCGATTGACTCTTATTTAGAGAAGACAGGATTTCCGTCTTTTTCACCCAAAGCATTTCTGTTCGATATGGACGGCGTGTTGTATGATTCCATGCCGTTTCATGCTAAAGCATGGAAAGAGGCCTTTGCCCACGTTGGAGTCGCATTTAGCGAATACGACGTGTATTTGAACGAAGGACGAACGGGAAAAACTACGGTGAATGAAGCATTTACCGCACAATTGCACCGTGAGGCAACCGATGATGAGATTCAGCGTATTTATGCCGACAAGGCAGAGATTTTTATGTCAATTTCACGCACGAATCCTATGCCGTTTGCCAAGGAAGTGTTGGAAACATTGAAAAAATCAGGCAAAAAAATCGTGTTAGTGACGGGAAGCGGACAAAAAAGTCTTATCTCGAAGTTGAACGAAACCTATCCCGGCATTTTTTCTCCAGAAAATATGGTAACTTCGTTTGACGTTAAATATGGGAAACCCCATCCAGAGCCATATTTGATGGCATTGCAGAAAGCGGGCGTTCAGCCGAACGAGGCCGTTGTCGTTGAAAATGCACCGTTAGGCGTACAGGCAGGCGTCGGCGCAAACATTTTCACCATTGCTTTGAATACAGGCATTTTACGAGACGAGGATCTGTCCTCGGCAGGAGCAAATGTTGTATTGCCGTCGATGGAGGAGTTGTATAGCAATTTGTCACACCTATTAGAATTGTAGAAATGCAGGAATTTATTGAAGTTCGAGGAGCTACGGAGAATAATCTGAAGAATATTTCCCTTAAGATTCCAAAGAAACAAATCACGGTGGTGACGGGTGTTTCTGGTTCGGGGAAATCATCGTTGGTGCTTGACACAATTGCTGCGAAGTCCCGTCGCGAGTTGAATGATACGTTCCCTTCGTTTGTACAGCAATATCTTCCAAAATATGGTCGGCCTCATGTGGAACATATTGAAAATCTGCCGATTGCAATTGTGATTGAACAACGGAAACCTGCCTCGAATTCCCGTTCAACGGTAGGTACTTATACAGATATTTATTCGTTGTTGAGATTGTTGTTTTCTCGTATCGGAACGCCATTTGTCGGCTATTCCGACGTGTTCTCGTTCAACCATCCAATGGGGAGTTGTCCACGTTGTTCGGGATTGGGCGAAATTCGCGAACTCGACGTTCATAAATTGGTCGATTTCAATAAATCGCTCAACGACGAAGACACAATTCACTATATCGCATTCGGAAAAGGTGGCTGGCGTTGGATTCGTTATGCACATAGTGGTTTATTCGATTTGGATAAGAAAATCAAGGATTATTCGCCCGAAGAATTGGAGTTGTTTCTTCATTCTCCGCAGATAAAACTGAAAAATCCTCCTTCAAATTGGCCGAAAACGGCGAAATACGAAGGTTTGATTCCTCGAATGTACCGAAGCATCATCAATTCGGAGGAAGGTTTGCTTCATGCGAAAGTTCTCGATCCTATGTTGCAGATGGGCACTTGTCCCGATTGTGGCGGCTCGCGGCTTAATCCAACGATTCGTTCGTGTAAGATAAATGGAAAGAATATCGCTGAAGTTTGCGCTATGTCGATTACTGAGGCGAAAGAGTGGATTGAGACCATTGATAACCATCTTGCCGACGACATAAAGCATAACACAATAGAGCGTTTGGCTGCATTGGAAGAAATTGGTCTTGGGTATCTTACGCTTGACCGTGGCGTGGGCACGCTTTCGGGCGGAGAGGCTCAACGGTGCAAAATTGCGAAATACATAAACTCATCGCTTTCCGATGTGTTGTATATTCTCGATGAACCAAGCGTCGGCTTACACAACCACGACATCCTTTTGATGCAGAAATCAGTGCAAAAGCTGAAAAATCATGGTAATACGGTGATTTTGGTGGAACATCACAAGGATATGATTCAAATTGCCGACCATATTGTTGATATGGGACCAGGTGCTGGTTCTAACGGCGGTATGGTGATGTTTGAAGGAACCTATTCCGAACTGTTGGAAAGCAACACACTTACAGGTGAGATGTTGCGCGCGTCGAAGCAGATTAAGCAAAATGTGAGGATTCCACATGACTGGTTTACGATAGAGCACGCATGCGTGCATAATCTTAAAGATATTACAGTAAAACTACCTCTGAACGTGCTTACGGTGATTGCCGGGGTGGCTGGATCAGGAAAATCATCGTTGATGGAATGTTTTAGAAAGCAATATACTGAACCAGAGGATGTTGTATATATCAGTCAAAAAAATATTGGCATAAGTCTTCGTTCCACGCCTGCAACATATTTGGAGGTAGCCGACGATATTCGGAAATTGTTTGCGAAAGAAAACAAGACAAAAGTGGAGTTGTTTTCTTTCAATGGTAAAGGTGGCTGCCCGGTTTGTCAAGGAAAAGGTGTGATAGTTTCCGATATGGCGTTTATGGATTCCATAGAAACTGTCTGCGAAGCGTGCGGTGGTCTGCGGTATTCCAATGGCGTGCTATCGTATAAGGTTCATAATCTGAATATTGCGGAGGTTATGGATTTGTCTGCGGAAAAAGCCTGCGAGTTGTTTGCTGGTACGATAATAGCCGAAAAATTAAAGCCGTTATTGGAAGTCGGGTTGGGCTATGTGCATTTGAACCAATCGCTTTCAACGCTTTCGGGAGGAGAACTGCAACGGATAAAATTAGCGTCGTTTTTGCGTGAAAAAGGCAAAATCTTTATTCTCGATGAGCCTACCGACGGTCTTCATCTCAAGGATATTGACCGTTTGATTGCATTGTTCAACAGAATGATAGGCGAGGGGAATACAATCTTCCTGATTGAACATAATCTTTCTGTTATAAAATCCGCAGATTACGTTGTGGAACTTGGCCCTGGAGGTGGAAACAGCGGAGGTACCATTTTGTTCGAAGGTGCTCCATCTGAATTTCGGAATGCTCCAAAATCCGTTACAAGAAAATACTTATAAGTCGGATTTTATTGGATTCTCACACCAAC
The DNA here is from genome assembly GCA_017552705.1 of Bacteroidales bacterium. Taxonomy (GTDB): domain Bacteria; phylum Bacteroidota; class Bacteroidia; order Bacteroidales; family UBA1715; genus UBA1715. Next base: position 1,947 of record JAFZOY010000007.1, on the reverse strand, counting down.
CATCGTCATATCGTCAACTTGTTCGGAATCAGCTTTCCAATCGTTGATGGTAGTTTCGAGTTTTTCGCCAATTTCAGCCATTGAAAGGTTGTCGTTCGATGTCAGGAATTCAATCAGTCGTCTGCTCTTGAATTTCTCCTTGTCTGGATTTGTTTGGTCTTGAATACCATCACTCATAAAATAGAGGGAATCGCCACTTTGCAGTTGAATTTCAAAGTTTTGGAAGTCTTCTTCGTGCATATAATTTCCGATAGGCATACGGTCACCTTTTATCTTTGTGGCTTCGCCGTTTCTTACAAGTATAGCTGATTGGTTTGCCGAGGCAAATTTCATCATTTTCGTTTCTGGATTGATAATTCCAATGGTCATATCCATACCATCGCTGATAGAGAAACCGTCTTTGGAATTTTGTACCAGCATGTTTTTCACCACCTTACGCATACGGTTGAGGATTGTTGCCGGTTGCAATTCTTCACCCAAAATCTCCATTGAGTTGATGATATCTTTAATGGAACTAATTCCCATCATACTGAGCATAGAGCCAGGAACGCCGTGGCCTGTGCAGTCTGCTTCGATTATGATTTTGAGATCTTTCATTTGTTCAACAAGATACCAGTCACCCGAAATAATGTTTCTCGGTTTGTAATATACCATACAGTCGGGGAACACGGCAGCAACACTGTCGATTGTGCTTACGGCGGCGCGTTGGATTCGACTTGCGTAGTTAATCGATTCCGTGATTTCCTTGTTTGCGTTGGCAAGTTCATCCTTTTGGATGTAGAATTCTTCAAGCAGTTCGGCAACTTGTCCGAATTCATCGGGAGATTCTTTTACCGTGGCGATTTCATCGGTGTTCGACGAAGCCAACGAACGAGAAATCTTTTTCAGCGGACGCATTACCTTATCACGCATAAACAAGAGCAAACCTCCCATTGCGAGCAAGCACATACAAACAAAGCCAGCAATCACAGGTATCATTTTTGCGAAATTTTCTTCCACGCTGTTTTCGAACACCGTGTTCATATTTGCTTGGCGGATTTGCGTGATATTATCAAGTTCTTTCGTTATGATAATGTTATATCGATTGTTTTCATATCCTTGTGTAGTTGTATCGTTTTCGTTGGTGGAAATACCTGTGTATATGGCACCAAGAGAAGTTCTGAAATCTTCGAGCAAATCTTGGTTGATTTCGCGGGCAACTAACATATAACCTTTGGCTTTCCGTTTGTGCGCGTTGTCTGCCGATGGGGTGATTGTCGCACAGAAATATTCCATCAGTTGGTTATTATTATATATGTAGAAATTAACCATTCCTGTGTCTTTGAAACATTCTGTGAAATTATTGAACGAAAAAGGGAAGAAGTTGAAGTTCTTGTATTTTTCCTCGATTTTTTTGTATTTGCGAATACCAATTGAGTCGTACATTGCAATCATTGCCGCAGAATACATATTTGTCATGTAGCCGAAATTGTCTTCAAGCCACGCCGAGTCGCTCTTTTGGTAGTCGTGGTTGATGAAGTTCACGACTTCGTCCCATGCGGAGTTGTCGCGGACAGCATTGATGAAATTTCCTGATTTTGCATGCCATACGTTTTCTGACATTGTTCGGAGTTCATTTTTTGTAATCTCCACAAGTTCCTTATGTTGATGGATTTGCCAAAAAATGTATATTGTCAAGCTGGCGATAACCACAGCTGATGTCACTAAAGCAACATTCGCCATTTGCGAAAGTAAAGATTTAAATTTTTTCATAAAATTTGTTTTTTCCAACAAATATAGGAAAAACTTGTAATAGAACGAATTTTTTATGAAAAAATATTTGCCTTAGATACGTATTATCGTAAGGTTTTGATAATCAAATTGTTGCTTGCTGTCTTGATAGGGTTTGAAAAAAAAGGATTGCATCGATTGTGCGTTACAATCGAAATTTATTATTTTTGCCACGGT
>JAFZOY010000095.1 GCA_017552705.1 Bacteroidales bacterium | reverse complement strand
GCCCACTATAGGCCGTTGCGGACCAATATGCTCCACGATAGGTATCCACAGTCGAGCCATTCTTATAACCAGCCGCAGGAAGGAATACCGCGCCGGCATCTTCCAATTGCGACCATTGCGTTACCGTATATGTATTTTGAGAAAAGTCTCCACTACCACTTCTAAAACTAATGTTTTCGGGCAATTCCCATGTGTCAGGCAATAGAATCATACCATTAACGCCATCAATTTGAGCGTGTGCATATTTTGACGAAGCATCTGTACGAGTTTCAAACAAATATATCCATTCATCCTTTGTAAGTGTACGCCACATACCTGCTTGGTTTCCTCCATTTGAAATTGCATTGTACACACCCCAATCGCCATCTTTATTTTCACCGGTCAGATTATCGACATATGGATATGAAGTTCCATAAGGTTGATAAGTAGCTGATATATATTTCCAACCAGAAGAGCCCCATGTGAACAAATCAATCCAACCAGTATATGAAGATGATGCATTTTTATTGTCCTCTCCAATTTTATCGTATTGATTTTCAGCGAAACGCCATGTGCCAGTACTTGCCTGGTATTGAAGGTTTCCTTGCGAGAAATACACAGTTTTTGATTCAGAAACCGAAAATAGCGCTGGCACAGCACCTTCGTTCGGTTCGGCAATTGAAGGAGCAACCACGGTTACCGTACATTCACCTCTTACACCAGAACCGTCGTTTGCGGTAGCTGCAACAACAAAGATATCGCCATCTTGAGCAGACCCACTCAAAGTGATGGTTCCACTCGATGAAATAGTTGCTGGAGCATTTTCAGTCAGTACGCTCCAAGTGTATGTTTTATCATTTGCCGAAATAGGTAAAACTGTAATTTCGCTTGATTTAAACGTATAAGAATGGCCTTTTGTAATAGTAATAGCCGATGGAATTGTAATCGATGCGACATACCCTGGATGATCAGGATTAATAGCAACACTCCTTGTTGCCATTTTCGAAGAATTGTCAATTGATGTAACTTTCACGGTAACAGAACAATAACTTGAATATCCATTATTGTTAACAGCCTGGGCATCAGCGGTAAACACACCTTCTTGGGTAATAGAACCATAATCGCCACTAACAGACCATTGTATTGCAGTATATGAAACACCTTCAGGTTCTATTGTCAACAAATCCATGAAATTTATGCTTTCTGATGCTAACATAGTAATTGTTCCTGTTCCCAACGACACTTTTGAAACAGCTTTACCAATAATTGTAACCACACATTCACCTTTCACACCAGAGCCATCATTTGCTGTAGCAACAATCGTAAACGTACCACCTGCGTCTCCAGTTACCGTTACAACCCCGTCTTCTGTAATGGTAGCCCCTTCGCCTTCAATTGACCACGTAAATGACCTATTGGTAGCTTCGGATATTATTGGTTCTTTCATTGTATATGTATCCCCAACATGTAACGTCTTCGTAGAACCTTCCTGTAATTCTATGCTTGTAACAAGCAGAATGGAATTCGATAAAACTGTTTTCAAAGAGTCACATTTTTGGAATACTATCGTGAACAAACTGTCAACATACGATTTTTTAACATATTCCACATCGTTCACTAAAATAGAAATGTTATTTCCTGCCTGTACGAAATTAACATCATTGTTTAAATCACTCAATTTAGTAGGAACATTCTCTGTTTTCGCATAATCTGATAAATCAACTTCAGCAGGAAGTTGCGAAACTAATGCATAGCCGCTCAAATCAGTTTTCTTTGCATATGCCGATTCAATGTCTGCTGATTTTGCATAGTCCGTCAAATCAACTTCATCTGGAATTTCTGATTTTAAAGCATAATCAGTTAAATCAACTTCATCAGGAATTTGTGCTTCCAAATTTGCAAGAGCAGCATTCACATCTGCCGATTTCGCATACACACTCAAATCAACAGCTTCTGGTTGCCCTGCACCCAACACATAGTTTTCGAACGTTTCTTTTGTCAAATAGTTTTCAGAAACTTCGGTTTTTGTTGCAAAAGCCGTTACATCTGGAACTGTTGGTAGTTCAGATTTTAATGCATAGTCTGTTAAATCAACTTCGTCTGGAATTTGTGAAACTAATGCGTAGCCGTCCAAATCTGTTTTCTTTGCGTATGCTGATTCAATATCTGCTGATTTCGCATAATCGGTCAAATCCACTTCAGCAGGAATTTGTGAAACCAATGCGTAGCCGTCCAAATCTGATTTCTTTGCG
>JAFZOY010000094.1 GCA_017552705.1 Bacteroidales bacterium | reverse complement strand
TGAGTACAAAAAATATATTGAAAGTCGCTCCAACGGTGGAATCACTCCGAGCCAAACCCAACAAACAACACAAAAAGTTGAGCCTGCACCTGCGCCAGCAAAACAAACTGTAACCGAGGCAAAACCGACGCCAAAGCCGACTCCTGCCTCACAAACAGAATCAGCCACACATATATATTATAGTATCCAATTAGGAGCCGGGAAAGACAAACTGATACTTACGCCCGATAATTTCAACGGACTAAAAGATGTATTCTACATTGAAGAAGATGGATTGTTCAAATATTATTACGGCAAAACATCCACATATAAAGAAATCACACTACTTTTGCCAGAAGTAAAAAGTAAATATCCTTCGGCGTATGTGGTCGCTCGTGACAACACGAATAAAAAACTACAATTAACGGAAGCAAGACAAAAAACAAAATAATAGGGAATGGAAAAAGACAAAGCAATAAAAATCGGACTTCTTGTAGCTATCATTGCTGGTATTCTTATTTGGGGCATAAACTTCTGCAAAGGAAAAAACATTTTCACCAAAGAAAACATATACTATACTACGTATAGCCAAGTTGAAGGTCTTCAGAAAAATGCTGCAGTACTCCTCCGTGGATACAAAATCGGACATGTGAAAGACATTTACTTCACATCGTCGAAATACGACCAACTCACCGTTGAATTGAGCATCAACTCCGATATATTCCTGCCAACCACAACCGTTGCAAAGATTTTCAGTTCCGACTTGCTGGGTTCTAAAGCAATCGACATCATTTTGCCAGAAACATTCGAAGAACCAATCAGTTACGTAAAAAACTTCGACACACTGAACTCCTCCATCGAAGCATCAATCACCGATCAAGTACGTATTGAAGTTGCTCCGCTGAAAGCTCAAGCCGAAAAATTGTTGGAGAGCGCCGCAGTAGCCATCGATCAAATAAAATACGTTGTAAACGAATCCAACGGTGAAGAACTTCGTCGTTGCTTCATTAAATTACAAGGTGCAATCGATGCCATCCACCATTCCGGCGTAACATTGGACACCATTATGACAAACGGCGACGAAAATATCCAACATATTTTGGCTAATATTAATGGCATAACAACCAACATCAACGAGCATTCCGACGAAATCGGGGCAATCATTGCGAACTTTTCGAGCATGTCCGACTCCATATCAAAAGCGAATATTACGGAAACTCTCGTGAAAACCGAAAATGCAGTTACAGAGCTAAACCAAATATTGCAACAAATCAACAGCGGACACAGCTCTATCGGCGCTTTGATAAACGACAAATCGTTGTATGACAACCTGGATCAAGCATCAAATCAATTGAACTCGCTTTTGATTGATGTGCAAAAACATCCGAAACGGTACGTATCGTTCCCAATTTTCGGTTCTTCCAAAGAAAAAAAAGAGAAAAACGAATAATGGGACACGACCACAAAGTGCTTCCGTAATTATATGATAATTATCAGTTTATTACTACTAATGAATGATTTATTTACGAATTCATTATGCATTAGTTTTGCATTAAGTGATTTATAAGCCAGTTATCGAAATCTTTAATTTAAGCACACATCACCAACTTCAAATAAATCAATAAGATAGAATTAAATAATTGATTTTCAATAGTTTACAAAAACTACATTTTTTATAAAAAATTAAAATGCTGAAATACAACACCCTATACAAAAAACGAAAAAAACAAGCCATTTTAAGATTTTTTTTTGAAAATTTATTACCAACTTTGTTGAACAATAAAAGAGATAATAAATAAAAAAATGGAAATTCAGGAGACATCGAAGGGACACGAGGAAAAATGGGCTGAATGTCTTGCAATTATCAAAGATATTTTGGGCCCTGACCAAGCACAAAGTTACCGTACATGGTTCGAACCAATCAAATTTGTGGATTGGACAGAATCAAACAACCAACTGACAATTCAAGTACCCAGTGAATTCTATTATGAATATCTGGAAGAGAACTACATTGAATTACTCAGTCGTGTGTTACATAGAGTTTACAACCAAAAAGTAACTCTTAAATATAATGTATGGGTAAAAACTGAACAAAAAACAGGAAAGGTTATTACAACCACCCACACTGGGAAAAATACACCTACTCAAAACGTTCAACCTGCCCCAACGTATATTCCGAATTCCAATATCATTAAGGATCCATTCATTCTTCCTGGGGTAAAAGGTGTGATTGATTCCCAACTGAACCCAACTTACACATTCGCCAACTTTGTAGAAGGCGATTGCAACAAGCTTGCCCGCACAGCTGGTTTAACTATCGCACGATATGCTGTTAAATCAACATACAATCCATTGCTTATTTATGGAAAATCTGGTTTGGGAAAAACACACTTAATCCAAGCTATTGGCTCGGAAATCAAGGAATTATACCCCAAAAAGAATGTACTCTACGTTGATGCCGACACGTTCGAAAGACAATTCGTGCAAGCAACTGTTGTAGAAAATAACATAAACAATTTCCTACATTTCTACCAAAACATTGATGTGTTGATTATTGACGATGTTCAATTATTCAAAGATAAGGTAAAAACGCAAAACGCATTCTTCCAGATATTCAACCACTTACATCAAAAAGGAAGACAAATCATTCTATCATCCGATTGTCCTCCTGTTGAAATGCAAGGTTTGAACGAACGACTTCTATCCCGCTTCAAATGGGGATTGTCGGCAGAATTGACCGTTCCAAATTTTGAAACCCGTCTTGAGATTCTAAAACAAAAAGTTCAAAAAGAGGGCATAGAAATCGACGAAGAAGTGATGGAATACATTGCAAACCATATCACATCAAATATTCGTGAATTGGAAGGCGTGCTGATTTCAATACTTGCCCAGGCAACTATCAACAAAAAACAATTGAATCTTGACCTGGCTAAAGATGTTGTTGAAAAATTAGTAAAAAGCACTCAACAAGATATTTCCATCGAATTTATCAAGAAAACTGTGTGCGACTACTTCAATATTGCACCCGACCAGTTAAAATCAAAAACAAGAAAACGGGAAATCGTGCAATCACGTCAGGTTGCGATGTATTTTGCAAAAATCTACACGAAAAATTCCCTCGCGTCAATTGGTTCGCAAATCGGCGGCAAAGACCACGCAACAGTGCTACACGCATGCAAAACGGTTAACAACCTTATGGAAACCGACAAGCGATTCAAACGTTACATTCTTGAATTAGAGAAACGTTTCAAACTACAATAATTGAAAGACGACTTCGGTCGTCTTTTTTTTTATCACTTGTTTTGCTATCTTTACCCAGAAAAACTTTTCGATTATGAAGATAGCAATTTTCGGGACAAATATCTCATCGGACTACAAACAGAAGGTTGAAGAGGTTATTCATAGCTTCATCACCGCGGGATTTAAACCGATACTCCATACAAATTTCAAAGAACAACTGCAATCCAACAGCAACAGTATCAACAGTTCCGATGTTTTCACCGATCTCAACGAGACCGATGCCGACATACTGATCAGTTTAGGCGGCGATGGAACATTTTTGAAATGCGCCCACCTCTGCTACAAAAAAAGAATACCGATTTTAGGTATCAATTTCGGGAAATTGGGATTCCTTGCACAAACAAATCCCAACGACATCGATAGTATCATAAAACTGCTGAAGGAAAAGAAATACACCTTACAAAAACGAACGTTGCTTGATTTTTCATACAAGAATGCTTCTAAAAAAGTCTCTGGCATTGGTCTGAACGAAATCACATTACAAAAAAGCAACGCAGTGAAACTCATCAAATTAAACGTGTTTGTTGACACTGATTTTCTCTGCTCGTTTTGGGCCGACGGCGTTGCCATCAGCACTCCAACGGGTTCCACAGGCTATTCGCTGAGTTTAGGATCCCCCATCCTTACCCCCGACAATCATTCATTTATAATAACACCTATCGCTCCGCATACATTAAACATTCGTCCAATCATTATCCCCGACGATAAAAAAATAACTATCGAAGCAACAGGTGACTACACTGACTTTTTAATCTCAAACGACTATATCAGTCAGACAGTTAAGCATAATCCGACCATACATATCAAGAAATCAAAACACACGATTTCGACCATAGAATTCCACTCCAAAAACTTTTTCGGAACCCTACGGGAAAAACTAAACCTCGGCATGGACATAAGAAAATAGCAATTTATGGTACGGAATTACAAAGAAAATAGTATATTTGCATATTAAATTGTTGTATGCAGGGAGTCAAGAGCAAAATAATATCAACTATTGCGGTAATTATCATGTCCTCGTCACTCGCATTGGGACAAGATAAAATGTGGAAAACCTATCCGTATGAACTTATCGGTGGCTTCGGTCCATCGTTTATGCTTGGAGAATTAGGTGGTGGTCCAGGTGTAGGACGGAACTCCATCGTCGATTTGGACTTTCTTTCAACACGTTTCGGTGGTACTGTAGGACTACGCAAAACATTCCGTGAACGTGTTTCTTGGCAAGTTGCCTTTACTACCGGTATGTTGTATGGAAACGACAACAAAACAACTGAATATTTCCGTTCCGACCGTGAACTTTCATTCAGAACGCCAATTCAAGAAATTAGTTTTAGATTGGATTATAAAATCCGAAAAGAACGTGGCGGTCACATCTACGACCTTCGTGGTGTGCGCGGACAACGTGGTAGAACAGTGTCAACCTATTGTTTTGTAGGTATTGGTGTATATCACTTCAATCCGAAAGCTAAATTGGAAGGTAAATGGGTGGCTTTGCAACCTATTGGTACTGAGGGACAAAACTATATTGCGACACGAAAACCATATTCGTTGTACCAAGTTTGTATTCCTCTTGGACTTATTGCAAAATATACGGTAAACAAACGATGGACTATCTCGGCTGAAGCTGGTTTGAGGTTCTTGTTCACCGACTATTTGGATGATGTGAGTACAACATACGCAAACCCTGACTTAGTTGCACAGCATGCACCAAAAGAGGTTCCAAGTACATCAGCGAAATTGGCGGCTGATCCAAATTATGTTGGACACTGCTATGAAAATAACGGTCCATACCATTACTATAATGAACAACGTGGTGACCCGAACGATAGAGATTTTTATATGTTTCTGATGTTTTCTGCCCACTATAAAATGAAACAGACAAAAGAAGGTTGGCCTTCGTTTAGAAAATAACCATCTTCTTTATACTAATTATGACATTTTATCGTTTTCCTAAAAATTGTGTCATAATACAATGAAAATCATCAAAATATGCCCACTTCTATTTGTGCTTGTATTTTTCTGTAATACAAACGCTTTGGCACAACATAAAGATTTTGATGTTGGGTTTCTGCTTGGCACAACTCAATACAATGGCGATATCAATATGACTCGCCCCTATTACTCACCGCAACCAGCAATAGCAGGAATTTTCAAAAAGAACTTCAATCCCCACTACTCCCTTCGGGTTTGTGCCACACTGGGCAATTTAAAAGCAGAGGATACTGATTTCAACAACGCATACCAAACCAGCCGAAATTATTATTTCGACAACACTAAAATCATTGAACTATCGTGCGGGGTTGAATTTAATTTCTTTGAAATAACTGAAGACAAAAAAACACACAATTTTTCTCCATTCGTCACTTTTGGTTTAGGTGGTTTGTATATGGAAAATTCAAAGTTCTACGAAGTTTTCGACATTCCTATGGGCATTGGGCTTAAATACAAAGTGTTACCTCGTATGGAATTACGGTTGGAATGGACGTTCAGAAAAACATTCACCGATCGCCTCGACCAACTTGCCGACTCGCCAATTGACGGCTACCAACAATACAAACAGATTTCGTTTCAACGCACGAACGACTGGTTTTCACTACTTGGACTTTCTGTGATGTGGAACTTTAGCGACTCAAAGATTCCTTGTCATATTTACGAACTCCGCACCTACAATACAAAGAAAAAACACTAAGCAAACGGTAAGCGGAACGCACAACCTGATTTCCATTCCGAACAGCCATACGCCGTCTTACCTTTTATGATTTGCCCTTTTCCACATGTCGGACACGGTTTACCGATTATGGAATCGTCAGCGACTAACGCAGTAGTTGCTTTTTCTTCTTTTTTCTTTGACTGACGGGGTTTTGACGGTTTCTTTTCTCCCTTTTCCTTTTTGGCATTCTCTTTTTTCACTTCTTCCGTAATTGCCACGCGACGATTGGTGTTGTCACGCAATACAGTAGTGACAATCTCCGAAACCATTACTTTCAACTCATCGAGGAATTGTTTTGCCGAATATTTCTTTTGTTCTATCTCACGCAGTTTCTTTTCCCATTTTCCCGTCAATTCGGCACTTTTGAGCGATTCCTCATAAATAAGGTTTATCAGTTCCACACCCGTCGGAGTTGCTATCAGGTTCTTTTTGTCTTTTATGATATAACGTCGTTTGAACAATGTCTCAATAATCGCAGCACGCGTGGAAGGACGTCCGATACCGTTTTCTTTCAACGCGTCACGCAATTCGTCGTCATCAACCATTTTTCCCGCAGTTTCCATAGCTCGCAGCAAAGTCGCTTCGGTATAAGGTTTTGGTGGTTGCGTCCATTTTTCGGCAAGTTCAGGCTTATGTGGTCCCGATTCACCTTTGGTAAACGACGGAAGCGTTTTTTCCTCATCTTTCTTGTCTTCGTCATCTTGACTAACATTTCCAAAAACGACACGCCAGCCTGGTTTCAGAATCTGTTTACCCGTCGCTTTGAATTCGTAGTCTCCAACCTTGCCCAAAACCGTAGTCGTAGCAAACTGACAATCGGGATAAAACACTGCGATAAATCGTTTCGCAACAAGGTCAAACACTCGCTCCTCGTTTTGTGACAAGCCTTGAGGCGTGACGCCTGTCGGAATAATTGCGTGGTGGTCGGTCACTTTTGACGAATCGAACACTTTTTTGCTTTTGGGTAGACTTTTACCCTTAAACGGTTCCAACAGCGGCAGGTATGACGGCACGCCAGCCAATCCTCCCATTATATTGGAACATTTCGGATAAATATCGTCGCTCAAATATGTTGTATCAACACGCGGATAGGTCGTAAATTTCTTTTCGTACAAACTTTGAATCAACTGTAAGGTCTGGTCAGCCGAAAACGAGAATTTCTTGTTACACTCCACCTGCAACGAAGTCAAGTCGAACAAGCGTGGCGGAGCTTCCGTGCCTTTTTTCTCCGATACGTCGGTCACGGTGAACAACCCGTCTTGTATCTCTTCCAAAATCTTTTGTCCCTCTTCCTGCGAAGAAAATTTTCCCGACGTTGCCGTAAACGTCGTTTCACGATACACCGTTGACAACACCCAATATTGTTCAGGCGTGAAATTCTCAATCTGTTGCTGACGATTGACTATCATTGCCAATGTGGGAGTTTGCACCCGACCAATAGACAAAACCTGTTTGTTTTGTCCATATTTCAGCGTATAGAGTCGTGTGGCATTCATTCCCAGAAGCCAATCACCAATCGCACGTACCAAGCCTGCCTCGTACAACGATTGATAATTATCCTGAGGTTTTAGGTTATTAAAACCGTCTTTTATAGCATCTTCGGTCAGTGAGGAAATCCAAAGCCGTTCCACGGGACACTTTGCTCCGGCTTTCTGCATCACCCACCGCTGAATCAGTTCCCCTTCTTGACCGGCATCACCGCAATTTATAATCTTGTCGGCATGCTTCATCAACGTTTCTATCGTATGGAATTGTTTGGCTATTCCCTTGTCATCAATCAACTTTATGCCAAATTGCGAAGGAATCATGGGCAATCGCGAAAGCGACCACGATTTCCACAAATCAGTGTAGTCGTGAGGTTCCTTCAATGTGCAAAGGTGACCAAACGTCCACGTTACCTGATAGCCGTTGCCTTCCAAGTACCCGTCATGGCTTGTGTTAGCCCCCAAAACGTGGGCAATATCTTTCGCAACACTCGGTTTTTCAGCAATACAGACTATCATAATTACAAATAATTTTCGTTCTACAAAGGTAATCAAATTTCTGCGTTATAGGCATTAACAATGCATAATTCATAATGCACAATCAGACTGTGCCGTAAGGTACGTACAACAACGTTTTTAGATGAATATAAGGTAATGTTGTGCCTCCCGAAACACCTACCGTTTCTTAAATTTATCTTTCACTGCCAAAAGAATCAGATTCTTATCCAATCCCATTTTGTTAAATGCAAACAGGCGATTGCCCAAATCTTTGAAACTTGCTCCGAAATGATAGACCACGTCGTCAATTATGAGAAAACGGTCGTGGAAATTTTCTGCGTATTTTTCTAATCGGATTATTTTGTCGGGATATTGCGAATCGTGCAATTCCTTGACTCTCAATAAAGACTCACCAATCCGTTCCGTGTAAATCGTTGCCGAAACTCCTTTCTGCCGGACGTCAAGAATTTCAAATGTTGCGGCGTCAACGTAGCCGTCAATCATAATAACTTCTCGCTTTGCCTGTTTTATAAGGTCTTCCACACAAACACGTGCGTCAAAAATCTGTCCTTCGTGCATCAGTCCTTCAACTGGTGGCAAAGAAGTACGGACGAAGAAATCAATTTTGTTTTCTGTTTGGGTTACACGTTGTTCCAATCGTTCAAAACGTTGGTTTATCGAATATCCGCGCAACAGGTATTCTTTTAGAACCTTATTTGCCCATTGGCGGAACAATGTGGCATTTCGGGAATTGACACGATAGCCGACAGATAATATTGCGTCAAGATTATAAAAATGAGTCTTGTATTTCTTTCCATCTTTTGCAGTATATTCCAAAATGGAATAAACTGATTTTTCTTGTAATTCACCTTCGTTGAATATATTACGCAAATGTTTGGATATTGCAGGTTGGTTCACACCAAACAATTCCGCAATCTGTTGTTGCGTCAGCCACACGGTTTCCTCGTCTAACCGCACCTCCAACGACACTGTTTCGTTGGGTTGATACAAGATTATTTCGCTTTTTGCGCAAGAATCAATTTCATTTTTCATGTTCACTACTCTTCAATTGGTTGCTCAAAAATAGTGATTATTTTTGATTCTGCAACCATGCGATACGATTCTGTTTGTTACTTCTTAAAAGATAACCAATGTAGAGACGAAAAAAGGGATTCCCTTGCGGAAATCCCTTAGCTTCACTAATTATGCATTGTGAATTATTTCACTACTACCTTCACAGTTTCTCTATCCAAACATAAATTCACAAACTGCTCGATATAGTATTTCAGCTCACTGTTAGCCGAACCATCGTCTATGAGACTTTGTAGGCATGCTGTCACAGTAGTCCAACTCATCCACGCCACATTTTCGGTTGTCAGGATGTCGGGGTTCGTTTGGTCGGGAGTCAGGTATATCAGATGATTGCCTGCTGACGGGTTTGACAGTTTTTTGTTTGCTGCTAATTGTGTCTCGTCGATTGCGTTACAGGAAAGTATGCTTTCTATGTAAAGGTGATTCTCGCATATCCTACTTTCGTTAAGGAATTTGTCTCCTGGGAAAAACAATTCAACCTCTTTTTGAAATTCGTTTCTTTTGTAACGCAGTTGTGCGGCACGCTCGTACTCTTGTTTTTTTACGAAGTCGGTTATTTGTCGGTTGAGAACTTCGATTTCCTGTTTCATTCTGAATATTTCCGGCGGAATGACCGTACTCCGAATATGAATCAGCGGATAGTGCTCATATGTGAGGTCAAGCACGTTGTGGACATCCGACGGAAGGTTGAATGCAGCACCAAAAAGTTTTTGTACGACAAGGTTTCCACCTTTTTGTAGCACATGCAGAAGAGCGGCGGTAATTTTGTCCTCCGGCTTTGCATAATTTCCAAAGATATTTGTTAGCAGCATGGTTTTGTTTTTTATAGTTATACATTATTTATTCTTACAGAGTTTCTTCACCCAATCGGGAAGGTCTAACTTTTCACAACCTTCAAACGCCCGTTCGTCTATTTCCGTTACCGAATCGGGAATTGAAATTGTGGTAAGGTTCTTACATTCTGCAAATGCGCTATATCCAATTTTTTTCACCGAGTTGGGAATTGTTATGTGTGTAAGGCTTTCGCACCATTTAAACGCCCAGTTTCCTATTTCTGTCACCGAATCGGGGATTGAAATCTCCGTAAGTCCCGTGCAGTTGGCAAAAGAAATGTCTTCAATTTTCGTTATGGAATTTGGTATGACGACATGGGTAAGTTTTTTACAACCGCCAAAGGCGTTTATTCCTATTTCTATAATCGAATCGGGAATAGAAACTTCGGTAAGCCCAGTGCAGTTTACAAAAGAGCTGTCTTCAATCCTCGTCATTGATTTGGGTATGACAACACGTGTAAGTTTCTTGCAATTATTAAACGCTCCGACACCGATTTTCTTAATAGAGTTGGGTAAAGATATGTTTGTCAATTCTTCACAATCTTTAAACACTTTTCCTCCAATTTCTCTTATTGAATCAGGGAGTATAACGGTAGTTAGTTTTTTACAACGAAAAAATGCGCCACTCTCAATTTCCGTTACTGAATTTGGAATGATAATTTTAGTTAGTGATTTGCAATCAGCAAATGCCCAACTCCCGATTCTCGTTACTGATGAAGGAATTAGCACGCTCTGTAAGCTATCGCATTCCTCAAACGCCCTATTATCAATTTCCGTCACAGATTTGAGAATGTTGATAGCTGTTAGTCCACTGCAACCTGTAAAAGCAGCTAAACCAATTTTTGAACAGGAAATGGTGATTGTAGTAAGCCCCGTGCAACCAGAAAATGCGAATTCTCTCATTTCGGTCACGGATTCGGGAATGGTGATAGAAGTCAATCCACGGCAAGCAGAAAATGCATACCATCCAATTTCCGTCACCGAATTAGGGATAACGATAGAAGTCAGCCCCCTGCAACCAGAGAATGCCCACATTCCAATTTTTGTCACCGAGTTGGGGATAATGATAGAAGTCAGACCTCTGCAACCAGAGAATGCACAACCTCCGATTTCCGTCACCGAGTCGGGAATTGTTACATTGGTGAGTTTATCACACCCCTTAAATGCAGAATGATTGATTACTGTAACACAATCGGGTATTACATATTCACGTATAAGCTTATTGGAGGCCACAAGTAATGTTACACTTGTTCCGTCATCTTCAAACAGCACCCCGAATTCATCTTGAAAATGTATAGGTTCCATAATTAAATTGTCTAAAGTTGAATAATTATTTGTAGCCAAAAGTTATTTACTTAAATTTTCTACTGAGCATTTATCTACAATGACTATTTTTGCAGTTTTATCCTTATATAAGTCGTTATATTTTCTCACATCTTCCATTGTGGAAATAAAATTTGTGTGTTCTTTAAGAAAAACAAACACTTCCTCTAACGTAGAAAACGATTCGCACCCTATTCCCAGCCGATCATCGAGGTTGGAATAAGTAGTACACATGTATCTCTTAAAATACTTTCCTTCAATATCATTGGTTTCGGGTAAGCAACAACTTTCTGTATCACAGACTTGATAATAAACACGTAAATCCTTAAAATGTTCTTCAAGCATCTCTGAGAAATTAGACGGCCACCAACGTGATTCAGTAGAAATGTACACAACATTCGGTTTCATTCTATGATAAGAAAAAACCCATTCAGCACCATGTAATTTTTCTATATCAATACCACAGTCCCGAAGAATGCAACCAAGAGAAACTCCATCTTGTGATTTGTTTTTCGTCAAAGCGTTGTACACCAGATCTATTGTTTCTTCATTACCTTCAATATAATAACTTGCATCTACTATATTCGCCATAACTTATTGATTTTTAAATATTAAACATTATTTTTTCTTTTGCAATTCGTTAAATTTTTCAACATCTACGAATTCGTTATATGTCTTTTCTTTCCATAATTATATTTCACTCAATTTATTTTTAATTGTAATAACGAATTCCTCCAAACCAATTACTTTCCCATTTGAAATCAGTTCTATGATGTAGTCAAGAATTAGAATGTACTTGGAATATAGCAAACCGTCATTTTTGACAATAATCGAATTCTCTTGAATACCGTTTGCTTTCCGTCTTTCTGCCTCTTCTTTTTCCTTATCAAATGGTCTGACGGACGGGGATATGGGGAAATTCGTCTTTTCCTGAAAAATTACACCCTGATTATTTCCACACCTTCGTCAAAGGAATCTTCCTCGATTTCAGTTGTTTTTGGCAAGGTTACCGACTTCAAGTTGCACCCCCAAAAAGCTTTTTCACCAATTTCTTTCACCGATTCCGGGATAGTCACACTTGACAATGCTTTGCAATCACAAAACGCATAGCAAGCAATTGTTTTTACAGAATTTGGTATGATAACATTTTCCAACGCTTCGCAATTTCCAAACACACATTCTTTAATTTCTGTCACTAAATGTGGAATAGAAATACTTGATAGGCTTATACACCCTGAAAATGCGTATTCACCGATTTCTTTCACTGAATCTGGTATAACCACCTTTGTAAGATTCTCACAATTTCTAAACGCATCATATTCAATTCTTGTCACACCCTCGGGAATTTCATATTCATCAATTGATTCGTCAAAGGGTATTCCTCCATATTCGTCGAATTCGAGGGAAAATGGTGCTTTGACAAGTGTTATCCCTTTTTCGTCTTGTACAAAAAATACGTTGTCGGTATCTTTCCATTCCTGTGTTACAGCAACATTTTTGTCAAAGGAATGTTCTTTTATTTTTGTTGACATTGATGGTAACACGACTTTTTTCAAAGAACAATTATAAAACGCATAATCTTCTATTTGCAACCCATAATTTTCGATAGGAAAGCCAGATACAACAAAAGTAACACTTTTTAAGGCAGTACAAGATTCAAAAGCATGTTCTCCGATTCTATATGTAGGCGGATATATTATCACTGAGTTTAAAACTTTGCAACCTTTAAACGCCCAATCTCCAATTTCCTTAACAGATTTTGGGATAATAAAACTTAACGAATAATCAGCTGCCAAGTCTTCATTCTTTTTAAATTCTTCGGGAACAACATTTATAGTTGAAAGAAGAAATTCACAACCACAAAATGCACAACTACCGATTTTTGTTACTGAAGATGGTATTAAAATACTGTTTAAACCATTACAACCTTCAAACGCATGCTCACCGATTTCTGTTACGCCTTCGGGAATCTCATAATCTTGTAATGATGTGCCGCGAAGCGGACTATCTTTAGCCACACCACACAAAATCACTCCTGTTTCTATTTGTTCAAATGATACACCATAGGTATCGGTCCATTTTTTAGTATCCATAATAGTTTATCGCAATGAGTTATCCATATTTATCGCCATCTGATTCTTGAGTGCCTGCACGTCAATATCAAGTAGTTTGCTACATTCCTGAATGAAAACGCTTCGTGTGATGAGATTCGGAATTTTTGCAAGGGTTTCGGTAATTGCATTGATAAACTGAGCTCGCTTTATCGGGTCGTTCGCACATTCGTGCTCGGCAAGGCGAATCCTGAATGTGAGGAAATCGGTTTTGTGTTCGTCAATGTAATCCGCAATCTCTTGTGACGAGTGCTGTTGGGTGAACGTGTCGGAGTCAGCGCTGTCGGGCAACAGAACTACCCTGACATTCATGTCGTTTTCGAGACAATTGTCGATTACCCGTATCGCCGCCTTAATTCCTGCCGCGTCGCCATCGAACATCACCACTATGTTTTTGGTGAATCGTTTTATCAAATTGATTTGCCCTTGCACCAACGCCGTTCCCAGCGAAGCTACAACATTCTGTATTCCAGATTGATACAACGAAAGAACGTCGGTGAAGCCTTCCACCAGAATACATTCGTCTTTTTTGACAATCTCGTTTTTTGCAAGCGACAAACCATAGAGCACAAAACTCTTGTCGTATATCTCGGAATTTGGCGAGTTTACATACTTCGCACCACCGGCAACTTGTTCGTTTGCAGGCGTTACAACTCGTCCGCCAAATCCCACCACATTCCCCGAAAGCGATGTGACGGGGAAGATAACGCGCCCTTGGAATTTGTCGGTTTTGCCGTTTTCGCTCACAGACGTCAATCCAACTCGTTGCAGATATTCAAGTTTGTAGCCATTGCCTTCGGCGGCGTTTGTAAATGCGTTGTTTTCCTGCAAACAGTAACCAATACGGAATTTCCGAAGCACCTCTTCGGTAAAGCCCCGTTCCATGAAATACGCCAAGCCGACGGATTTTCCCTCTTCGCTTTCCCACAACGTTTTCTCAAACCACTCGGCGGCAAATTTGTTGACGATTTGAAGACTTTCGCGAACGTCCCTTTTCTCTTTTTCCTCGGGGGTAAGTTCCGTTTCAACCACTTCCACATGGTATTTGTTGCCAAGATACTTGATGGCCTCTGCATAAGAAAGTTTTTCCTTTTCTTTGAGAAATGTAATGACATTTCCCGCCTTTCCGCAGCCAAAACATTTGAACAACCCTTTTGCCGGTGAAACCACAAACGACGGCGTTTTCTCGTCGTGAAACGGGCAACAGCCTTTATAGTTCGCACCAGTTTTCCGTAATGGCACAAAATCTCCGATGACTTCTTCTATACGAGTCATATTGAGGATTTTATCTATTGTTTCCTGAGGAATCATATCAAGATGTTTGAACTAGTTACAAATCCGATGTCGTTCTTGCATTCATAATATTATTATAGGACGTATAAGTTTGACCTTGCACATAAGCGGTAGGATTTCCATTCTTATCGGTTTTATCATTTTTTATTTCAGGTGAAAATGTTTTAACCAAACTCAACTGAAAAAATTTTCTGAGACATGACTGATAATTTGGTTCTATCTTGTCAAAATAGCTTTTATCAACCCATGATTCTTTTTGAATATCAACCGATTCCTTTTGACAAACAATTTCAAATAAATATTTAATCCTATTTTGATGATAAAATGCTATATATTTTGAAGGGCGAAATGTTCTATTCGGTTGACATGCATAAAAATTATAATTTAGAGCCACTTTTTCACCGAAACGTCCACCTACAATAATCACACTTTGTTCTTTCGGGATTGCATACGCTTTTTCATAAACCGTATGCTCCACTAAAAGGACAAATTGGTCAATAAAATATTTCAATAAGACATCCGACTGACCATCAGCAACAATACCTTGTAGTCTGTTTATCACAGTATTCCAGTTCATCCATTCTATAGTTTCTTTCTCTAAAATGTCAGGCTTATTTTCGTCAGGAGTCAAATAAATCAAATATTGATTCGCAGCTGTGTTTGATAATTTTTTATGACTTGATAATTGTGACTCATTGATTGTGTTACATACAATTTTACTTTCAATATAAATGTGGTAATTACATTCACATGACAATTCTCCATCGGGGATTGAATCTTTTTGATAGGATTGTGGTATAACACTAATCTCGTTTGAAGGGATGTCGAATACATCTCCGAACAGCCTTTGAATGACAAGATTTCCGCCTATATGGATTATGTGTAAAAACGCGGCAGTAACTCTATCCTCAGGCTTTTTATATTCACCAAATATACTTGTTTGAGTAATGGTTTTCTGTCTTTTCCGATTCATGGTTATGCGTTATATCAGTTATAAAATTGAATGCGTCTTTTTTATTTGTCATAATTCTTTGGAATAAAGCCTGCCGCCTTGAGTTTTTGAACAGCATTAAGATAATTTTGAGATTTTTTATATATGATTGTACCAGTTTTGGATGATTTAACAAAGTCACCATCCTCTTTATATGAACATAAAGCTCTTTTTGCCAAACCTCTATCATTTGTGGCAATAGCTTGATTTACAAGTATATCAACAAGACTATTATATTTTCCGACTTCTTGATTATATTCATCATCGTCATGGATATGATAAGTTCCTCTATAACAATTAGCAATAGTAGGAACAGGAATGCTTATCTTATAAAGATATAAAAATACCTCATCATATTTTTTATTCTCGATTAACTTGGGAAGAATGTATTGTCTATACAAGTCACCATAGTCACCATATTCCTCAATAATATTTCTCGCTTTGTCAAAAGCACCTTGATTTAATAAATATGAAATCTCAGCTTTGTTAATCTGTATAAGTTTTTCCTTATAAAGTAAATAATCTAAAGAACCATAACAAGGTAAATACGCCCTTGCGGTTTCAAAATCATATTTGTAAAGAGCTTCATCAATATCTTTGGGCGTATCATTTTTTTGTCCAAAACCTAAAAATCCTCCATAAGAATGAGATTTCCATTTTTCTTTCATACATTTTTTAACTTTTGTAGAATAATCATCACAAGCACCACATAGAAAAATCGCCAGAATAAAAATCCAGATTTTAGATTTACAATTTAATAATTCCATATATATGATTTTTGTTTTAACAACCTTCTTCCGCCTTACAACCATCAAAAGGATCATAATTACCTAAATGAATACATTTACGAATCCACGGCAATTTGTCGTAGGCGGCATCTTTTTTGTATTTGTCGAGCAAACATTTGTTCGCCGATATTGCAATTTTGGTTTTCAACTCTTCCTGCAATGTCCTAAAATCATTGTCGGCCTTCTGTTGTGCCATTTTTGCTTGCCATTCGCGGTCTTCCTTATCCCATGCACGTTTTTTCTCTTCCGAAAGCGTTGCTTTGTATTCTTTGTATACTGCATCGGCTTCGGCCTTGCACTTTCCTTCTGGAATCATGGCATAGTACCCCATTGCTTCGGGATTGAATCCACCTTCCTGCGACTTGCCACCCAACGAAGCCTTCATCAAAGCCAAGGTCGTGGAACATTCCTGTTCCAAATATTTCGGAAAAATCTCGTCGGAATACTTCATCGCTTCCGCATAGTGCAGACTGTCAATCGAAGGAATTGAAGTCAAAATTGCCAACGCCTGCGAGTATTTTCTCTGTGAAGCAAGCATTTTTGCCTCAGCTATGAACTGACTGCCATTTTGTTTGTAAAATTCCACGATTTTTGTCTGCGATGATTCCAAAAAACGTTGGATTGACTCATCTTTGGGGGGCAAGTCGTTGAACATATTCACACATGCACGTTGTTCCGATTCTCCCACGCCAGTTTTTTGTACATTGTATGAGCCGAACACAGTTCCTGTTAGTAAATCTGCCACATACAACGTTAAATCATACTTCATAAGATATTTTACAGGAGCGGTGGTAGTGACATCTTTTTGTAAAACCGTCATCACTGGAGCAAGCACAAAACGAGGATTCCCCCCAAGTCCACCAACACCGTTTGCAGTCGCCATCTGGATCATTCTTGATTCTATCATTCTGGCGTCACTCAACGACAGATCGTTGTCTTCGGGAATAAAGATGGTCAATTTTATCTTTCCCTCGAATTTGTATGCATCGGCAACCAAGTCCTTTACATCACCCGGAATGTAGTTTGCACGTTTTTCAGCAATTTTACGTTCTCGTTCCGTATCACTTATTTCTGTGTCGCTACCTTTGTTTGGGTTAAACACAACTCCTTTTTTGTTTTGTCCAGAATTAGAACAAGCACAAAACAACAAAACACCTAATACAAATATTTTTCCTTTCATATTCTACATTCCTTTTATTGATATTAACGCATCGCCAAGACCTTGGGTCCTATTTTTTGATTTCATGCCACAACCTTTATTGAGTGCTTTCGACATCGCACGAGCGAAATCGTATGCACTAAACTGGGTTCCGTCCTCATTCAGTGTAGGAATTTGCACATTCGTGAAATATAATTCCGTTTCGGTGTTACGAGTAAGCGTATATGCTCCTTTATAGGCATTCTTTTTTACATAGTCAATCAAAAAATCAGTATAAGTGTCGCTGTCCAAACATTCGTCCGACATAGCTAAGTTTGCATCGTTTTCTATCGTCACACGAACGGTAATCGTACGCCCATTGTCAATAATATCGTTGAAATAATTTCCTATTTGCTTTGTAAAATTTGCTCCTTGTACGTCCAAGGCATCAGCCATTAATTTTTCAGCGCTGTTCACAGGAGTGTTTTTCCCATAGTCGGCTTCTTGAATTGCGGCAACCACCTTGTTGCTGAACGCATCTATGGCACGAATGGAGTAAGTCAACATTTTGTCAACCCCTCGAGATTCCATATTTTCACGAAGATTGTAATCCAATTCAAGTATAACATCGGGTTTTGCCGTAGTCAACAACATTGTTTTTGCATCTTTTTTAATTCCGTCAACTTCGTCAATCATATCTTGGTCGTTGATTGATTTAAGAGTTTGTTCAAAATCGTTCAACGGAAATCCAAATTTGATAAACGCATCTTGAATTGACGAAATAATGAATTTTGAATTGGCATCGGCAAGCAAATAACCATTGTAATCACGAATCAAAAGCGTTTTTCCTTGTGCATTTTCTTGCTTCAACATATTAAATTGATTCAGCAATTGGTCACTTGGAACTACCATCAACTTGGGTTTCTGTTGTTCCGTAACATCAACCAATTCCTCACTTGAAGAACTTCCGCTTTGATTCTCAGAACTTCCGCACGATACCACTATAAGTGTAGCCATTGCGGCACATAGAATAAATTTAGTTTTCATATATCAATTTTAAGTGAAATAATTTTTCAAAAATTACAAATTCATATTTTCCAAAAATAATAAATAACAAGGCTTTTCTTTATGGAACACTGTAGCCAAAAGGTTGATATGTAAACCATTTGGCTACAGAATTTTTACATAATTACAGCGAATAATTTGATTAAATATTTGGCTGTAAGTAAAATTAGGGCGAAAATAACTCGATAATTTGCCCCTTATATGGTGTAAAATATCGAATAATTTGCCCTTTTTTTGTTGTTAATGTGGGGGGGGCTCATAGGTTATACATACAATTCTTAACTCTTAATTTTTAATTCCTCGGTATATAGTGCGAAAAAATCAAACGTAAGAATCCTTGAAATCTGAACGAGGGAATCGGTGTCTATCGCTTTCTTGGCAAAAATTTTATACACATTGGTACGGCTACACCCCAACTGACGGGCAAACCAAGTAACTGTTTTGTTTTGCTTGTGGAGTTCTTTTTCTATGTGCTGTCCTATATAAATCATAAAAGCGTGAATCGTCCGTTTTATTGCTTATTTAGAACTGAAGGCTCTGGTAAACCGATGACGATAAATAAGCACGAAAACAACTCACGCCTTGAGACGTGAACCTCTCGCTTACTTATCCTCTCGTCTATAAAAATTTACCAGATTTTTCAGCCCGAGAATAAGAGCGTAAAGCTCAAATATGTATTAATTTTCTATTTCTGTTTTGTTAAAATTTTTGTTTCGGTAAAAATAACAATATAATACTATTTTCGATTTTAAACCTCAAATTTCTTTTTTCAGCAATGCAGACTATCATCTTATTCCAATTTCCCCTGATTCTGTTTTTCCAATTGACGGAAATCAAAATTCGATTTGATTTGCGACAATATCGATTCAACTATTTTATGAATTTCGCTTCCTTCGGAATAATCGGCGGCACAGGCAAAATTCACACGATTTTCGTGAATCAGTTTTTTTGCCAATTCTTTCTTTCCTTGAATCTGGGGATTGTAGATAGCAATTGAATTTCCACCATATTGTTTCACCATCCGCATACAGGGAATATCGGTTTCCCCGTCGCCGAAGTATATCATGTGCTTAAATGGAATCGGACGTTCTTCCTCTGGTTTATATTCGTTCACTCTACTATTTTCGCTTATGTTTGAAATACCCTTATTTATCATAAACAAAAATTGTGTTTTCGTGGTAAAATCCACCGCGACGGCTGGCCACTCGGCAATTTCATCAACGTTATACAAAAACGAACAAGCATAAATCTGTTTAAATTTCGAAGCGATTTTCGTTCCTTCTATCATTTCCTTCAATCCCGATGAATTGATATAATGCTCAACCATAACATCATATTTCTGGGCAAGTTCTTCAACCACATCAAACCATTTTTCTACCCCATCGTACAATTCCACACTTTTCCCATAATCGACAAAAGCCTGACGGCGGATACTCTTTCCTGCCATACGGGATTTATCAATCATCAGCTTCATATAACAAAGGATATTGCTCGCCTCGTGCTTTTTCACAAGCGAATCAACTTCCTGCCAAAACACATCTTTATCTTCAATGCCAATATCTTTCAGGAAATCATATTCCTGCATATTCCGAGGCGACAAGGTTCCGTCGAAGTCATATATTAACGCTACCGTAGGTTTTGTTGTCATATCAAATTCTTTGTTTCAAAAATACGGTAATTCATTGAGAAATCAAGTTTTTTACTCAAAGAATCTATCCTGCCCAATGCTCACGGTCCAAACTTCTATATTGAATCGCCTCCGCCAAATGTTCGGTTTCGATATTCTCCGACTGAGCCAAATCGGCAATGGTACGAGCCACTTTTATGATTCTGTCGTATGCCCGTGCCGACAATCCTAACTTTTCCATAGCTGTTTTCAAAAGGGCTTGGCAGTCATCGTTCAAAACGCAGTATTGCCGTAACTGTTTCGCATCCATCTGTGCATTGCAGAAAATGGGCAACTCGGCAAACCTACGATGCTGAATCTCACGGCATTTCACCACACGTTCACGTATTTCCGCACTCGTTTCCGTCTGCGTTTTCTTCGACAATTCTTCAAAAGGAACTGGAACGACTTCTATGTGTATATCTATTCTATCCAGCAATGGACCAGAAATCCTATTCAGATATTTCTGCACGACACCCGGACCGCATACACACTGTTTCTCGGGATGGTTGTAATATCCACAAGGACAAGGATTCATAGAAGCAATCAACATAAAACTTGCAGGATAATCCACCGAGAATTTTGCCCGAGAAATATTGATACGTCTGTCTTCCAACGGTTGTCGCATTACTTCCAAAACTTGACGCTTAAACTCGGGCAATTCGTCTAAAAACAGCACGCCATTGTGTGCCAACGAAATCTCCCCTGGTTGCGGATATTGGCCTCCACCAACAAGAGCCACATCGCTCACCGTATGGTGCGGGGAACGAAACGGCCGTTCGGTCATCAGCGAAACGTGGCCGCCCAATTTCCCAGCAACAGAATGAATCTTTGTGGTTTCCAACGCCTCGTGTAAGGTCAACGGGGGCAGAATGGAGACAATTCGCTTTGCCAACATCGTCTTTCCCGCTCCCGGAGGGCCTATCATAATGAGATTGTGTCCTCCTGCGGCGGCAATTTCCAACGCCCGTTTCACATTTTCCTGACCTTTCACATCGGAGAAATCGTAGGTACAATTAACTATGTGCTTGAAGAATTCCTCTCGCGTATTGATTTCAGTTTTCTCCAACTCACGTTTTCCCTCAAAGAAATCAATCACTTCCTTGATATTTTCCACGCCATACACGTCCAAATCGTTCACCACAGCCGCTTCGTAGGCATTTTCCTTGGGTAGGATAAAACCTTTGAAACCGAATTTTCGTGCCTCGATTGCCATCGACAACGCTCCATTGATACGATGAACGCCTCCGTCGAGCGATAATTCGCCCATAATGAGATATTCCCCCACCCGTTCTTCGGTAATTTGCTTTGAGGCGGCAAGAATACCAATGGCAAGCGTCAAATCGTAGGCCGTGCCTTCTTTCCGCAAATCGGCGGGAGCCATATTTATGGTGATTTTTCGCCCGGGCAACTGATACCCCACGCTCCGCAACGCCGATTCTATCCGCTGCTGACTTTCTTTTACTGCACTATCCGGCAATCCCACCAGATAGAAATTCACACCGCTGACAATATCTGTCTCAACTGTGATAATTCGTGCGTCTATACCATTTACCGCACCTCCATACGTTTTTACAAGCATATCTTTTAGTTTCTTCCATTGTGGCACATGTCCGTGCCTTAGCTTTTATTTTTCAAAGATATGGCTTTTTTCATAACAAAAAATCCCGAATCAATAGGTGTTTGATTCGGGATTTCCAGTCTTTTATATTTATTTATCGTTACTTCTTTACCTTTATTGAATGTTCGATAATTGCTGAAAAAACATCTGCTTCATTCAATCCTTCGGCACGCATTTGCTTAGGAACAATGCTTGCTTTACTCATGCCTGGATTGGTATTGATTTCCAAGAAATTCATATCGCCGTTCGAAGTTATTATGAAATCAACACGACAAATACCAAAACAGCCCAAATATTTATAGATTTTTGCGGTTTCTTCCTTGCACAATGCAGTTACTTTCTCAGGAAGTTGTGCCGGCGTTATTTCTTGGCTATAGCCATCTTCATATTTTGCCTGATAATCGAAGAATTCATTTTTTGTTTGTATTTCAGTGATTGGCAATACGTGAACGCCATTTTTCACTTCGTATGCACCGACAGAAACTTCAATACCTTTTACAAACCGTTCGATTATAACCTCATTGTCTTCCTGAAATGCTTTTTCTATGGCTGGCACCATATCCGCTTCGGTTTTTACTTTAGAAACGCCGAAACTTGAACCGCCGTTGTTTGGTTTCACAAAGCAAGGCAAGCCAACTTTTTCAATAATTTTGGAAACATTTACCTCGTTCCATGGACGCAACAAAACAGCATCTGCGGTCTTGATGCCAAACGATTTCAAGAATGTTTTTGTCGCATATTTATTAAAGGTCAATGAACCAGTAAACACGCCACAACTGGTGTATGGTATGCCCAACAAATCCCAATATCCAGGCATTTGTCCGTCTTCGCCCGGTGTACCGTGTATTGAGTTATACACACAGTCAAATGTTATTTTCTTTCCATTATATTGAAACGAAAAATCACTTTTGTTAATTGGCACTTCCCCTTCGGGCAGTTGCACCATCCAGTCTCCGTGCGAAATGAACACTGTATATACATCATATTTGTTCGCATCAATCATTCCACTCACCTGAATGGCACTATTCTTTGAAATATCCGATTCGGAAGTGAAACTACCTCCAACAACAGCAATCTTCTTTTTCATTTTTTTCGTTTATAATTTTCTATATATTCAAAAATCTGTTTATCATAAGCTTCCGCAAGTCGCTGTACAACTGCATTTTGCACTTTGTATTCAACGGCATCAACACATCGTATCGGCAACACTTTTGGTGAAGTTCCCGAAATAAACGCCGCATCAAAATCTTGCAATTCCGACAACGCTATCTTCCTCTCTTCCAATGGAATATGCAATAAATGTATCAAATCAATGATTTGCAAGCGTGTGATTCCGCACAATACATCTTGTGCCAATGCAGTAACTATTGTGTCGCCTTTTACAAAGAATGTATTTGACTTGCTACCTTCTGTCACATTATTTTGAGAATCAACCAACAAAACTTCGTAAACTCCTGTTTCGGCGATTTTCTTATATGCGTTGTTTTTCACCGCCGCTTCCTGTTTCACATTTGGATTAGCCCGTTCCCCAATAAAGGTTCCGCACGGAACACCCTGCGCATACATTTCCGCTGTCGGATATGAGTGTTTTATTTCGTACACAAGGAATTGCGACTGTTCCGTTGCCGAAATACTATACACACAACGAATATTTCCGTTTACAACACCATATTGATGAATGAATTGATTGATTGATTGCTCAAACAACACTTCCTCAAAAGGACGAACACGCCCCGACAAATCGAACGATTTGAAGAATCGAACGGAATGGTCTTCAACAAACAAAGGAACGCCATCCATTACCCGAAGCACATCGTAAATCACCGTTGCGCCTTCAGGAATCTGTACGTCGGCGGCGGAGCGTAACGTTCCGTCAACTAATATCTGTGTCGATATGCAATCGTGAACCATCCTTGTTGTTTTTGCTGGGTAAAAATATTAAAAAACACTATCGGCAACACCTATCACAGATTTTTTTATTAACCAGATATTTACAATAAAAAAGGCGACCTCATACCGAAGTCGCCTTTATCAATTACGGATTAGTACTTTTAGAACTTGAATCCGATAGTAAATGTTATATTATCACGTTTGATGGTTGAACTTGAATTCACAATATTTCCTTTCAAATCGCGATAGAAATCGTTGGTTTGTTTTGATTTAGCACGCAACCAAGCCAAGTCACAATACACTGTGTTTGTTGCCAAGCCAACACCTGCCGAGTAATCGTTACGATAGAATTTATCGTCAGTGGCATTCTTATAAGGATTGCCATACATAGCGTAACCAGCTCTGAACATGAATGGACCATAACGGAATTCGCCACCACACTTAATGTTGTTAGCAGCCTTCAACTCGTCGGTAATCTGATTGCTTTGATTCATCAATAATGCATCGTCAGATGTGAATGTACATTGAGAGTAATTCATTGACTCAAAGTCAACACCGATATTTGCCACATTCTTATACACAAAACCTAAAGAACCAACGAATTTTGCAGGTTGACCGATTTTGTAGTCATACACATACGAATATGGTTGAGGACGATGATGCGTAGAACCATTTACGTCTTTGTTATAATACACATCCAACGTTGTTTCACCATCTTCGCTGATATTATATGTTACAGGAGTATGAACAGCGGCACCAATGCGGACATATTCAATTGGACGGACAATCACACCAAACTTACCACCCACGCCATTTCCTGTCAAATCGTAATCCTCCATATAAGAAAATTTATCAAGTTCGCCATTGTTATCAACTGTTTCAGTAATCACGCGAGTTTCTCTGAAATACATATTTGTCAACGACAAGTCGGCACCAAAATAAACCCATTCAGTGAAGTTCACGCCAAAATTGAACAAATATTCATTCTTTTGTCCGTCACGTTCTATTTGAATATTTTGGTTCAATCCGCTGTAATCTGCGACACCATTCTTATCAACAAAATCGCTATAGTACGTGTCCGTACCGTCATCATAATTTATCAAGTACGAATCCCATGCCATTTTTTCGTACGAATCATCCCTGCTTCCTGTACCTTTTATAGTACCGATTCGTAGGAAATCATCTGTCAATGAAGAATTTGGTTTATTATTCGTGAAATTAAGTGTTTCAGCATAACGATTTTGTGCATTATACGAAAAGCCAAACGACAAACCTGAAACGAAAATCTCATTTTGAGCCATCGGTTTGTAGTACAAAAGTCCCATACTTGGCATCTTCAAGGCACTTGAAAACGCTTTGCCGTAGCCACGGTAATAGTTTTCAGACTTTGTATATATGTACGCTGGAGACAATTCAAGCACTGATTTTTTAAACGATGCCGAACTTGCCGGGTTCACACTCATTGCGCTCACATTGCCGCCCAACGATGATAATGCACCCGCCATAGCCATATAGCGGCCATCGCCTTCCACAAACGATTCACTAAAACGCAATGCGCTATTGAAATCTTGGGCCTGCAATGTCAATGCACCAACCAGCCCCGCTACTATTAAATTTATCTTTTTCATGTCACTTTATTTTTTGCAAATATACATAAAACTTTTAATTAAACTATCTTCTTGAAGACGAACTGTGAGAAGAGCCACCACGTGAAGAGCCGTACGACGAGCTATGCGAAGAACCGCCACTCGACCGAGATGAGCTATACGAACTTGACGAGTGCGAAGAGCTGCTGCTTGGTCGAGACGAATGGTACGACGAGCTTGACGAGTGCGAAGAACTACTGCTTGGCTTGCTACTGTAACTTCTTGTAGAAGAAGCACCTTGCGGTGAGCCCTGTGGTCCTCTTGAATAGCTGCTTCGGCTGCTCGATGACGAACCTGAATATGATTTTTGGCTCGAAGACGAACTTGTTGATGAACTCGTTGCCCTACCCGACGACGTACGTGATGAATTTGACGGTGCACCCGTTGATTGTCCCGACGATTGGGTTGAATACGACTTCTGGCTCGACGAAGAAGTTGAAGACGAACTTGACGATGAAGTCGTAGGTCTGCCCGATGTTGTACGTGACGAATTTGCCGGCGCCCCGTTTACACGTCCTGACGATTGATTCGAATATGACTTTTGGCTCGACGAAGTGCTCGATGATGAACTTGTTGGTCGGCCTGACGTTGTTCTCGAAGAATTTGCAGGAGCTCCGTTCACACGTGAAGACGATTGGTTTGAATACGACTTCGATGATGAGCCCGAAGTCGAGCTTGTTGGTCTGCCCGATGTTGTTCTCGAAGAATTTGCAGGACTTCCAGCCACACGACTTTGTGATTTTGTACCATCAGAGCTTCCCCCTTGTGCATTGTACGAACCATTTGTTCTTGTCGCAACCGTTGAACGAGGTCCATAGGTTCTATTCGGAGCATGTCTGTACGACGATGGTCTGTCGTATGCATAGTGGTGGTGGTGATGATACGCAGGTCTTGAATAATGACGATAATAGTGTGGATGATAGTACGAATAATATGGATATCCATAATAATATGAGTAATAGTATGGACGATGCCAATACCGATATGAATATGGATACCAGTAATCGTAGTCATAATAATAGTAACTACGTCCGAATGGATAATATCCTATCGACCAATATGGACCACCAATGCGGAAAGAAACATCCCACGTTGGATCATAGGAAACCATCAAACGACGTGAATAGTAATGGTCGTCATCGAAAAATTCCTCCGACGACGCAATTCTGTCTTCGTCAATAACTGAATCTTCATCAGTTGCTGAAGCTGGTTGAGAACTCGAAGTTGACGGCGATGCATAGACTGCATTCGGTTCAGTTACGTCTAACGAGGAATATCGCTCATTAAATGTAACGACTGAAGCACACGATGTGAAAATCGTCACTCCAAAAATCAGTAATAGTACATTTGTTTTCATAGTTAAATCCTCCGAATGGTTAAAATTATCAATAATTTTTTTTTATTTGCATTAAAATTTAATCAATTTGCAATAAGCAATTATCATACCAAAATTATGGCTAAATTAACAAGTCGAAAAGAAAATTACTCGCAATGGTACAACGAGCTTGTTGTACAGGCGAATCTGGCAGAAACTTCATCGGTTCGTGGTTGTATGGTCATCAAGCCTTACGGATATGCAATTTGGGAAAAAATGCAGCATCAGCTTGATTCCATGTTCAAAGCAACAGGACACGTAAATGCGTACTTTCCACTTTTCATACCAAAGTCTTTTTTCAGCAAGGAAGCAAGCCACGTGGAAGGGTTTGCAAAAGAATGTGCGGTGGTTACCCACTATCGTTTGAAAAACGATCCTGACGGAAAAGGCGTCGTGGTTGACGAAAATGCGAAACTTGAGGAAGAACTGATTGTCCGCCCGACTTCGGAGACAATCATTTGGAATACGTATAAAAAATGGATTCACTCGTATCGTGACTTGCCTATTTTGTGTAACCAATGGGCAAACGTGGTACGTTGGGAGATGAGAACTCGCTTGTTTTTGCGTACTGCAGAATTCTTGTGGCAAGAAGGTCACACTGCACACGCAACTGCCGAAGAAGCTCGCGAAGAAGCTGAAAAAATGATTAACGTATATGCCGATTTCGCAGAGAATTTTTTGGCAATTCCTGTCATTAAAGGTGTGAAATCAGCAAACGAGCGTTTCGCCGGTGCTCTTGACACCTACACAATCGAGGCGTTGATGCAAGACGGAAAGGCATTGCAATCGGGAACATCGCATTTCTTGGGGCAAAATTTTGCAAAAGCATTCGACGTGACCTACACTAACAAAGAAGGTGTTTCCGACTACGTGTGGGCAACCTCGTGGGGTGTTTCAACCCGTTTGATGGGTGCTTTGATTATGACGCACTCCGACGACAACGGTCTTGTGCTGCCTCCAAAATTAGCTCCTATACAAGTAGTGATAGTTCCTATCTACAAAAACGAAGAACAACTGTCGGCTATTACCGAAAAGGCAATGCAAGTAAAACAAGCATTGGAAGCACGTGGCATTACCGTGAAATACGATGACGACGACACCCAAAAGCCGGGATGGAAATTTGCCGAATACGAATTGAAAGGCGTTCCCGTACGTTTGGCAATGGGTGCCCGCGACCTTGAAAACGGCACTATTGAAGTTGCCCGTCGTGACACGCTGACGAAAGAAACCGTTTCGTTCGACAATGTTGATGAATACGTAGAAAAACTTTTGGACGACATACAAAAGAATTTGTTGCAAAAAGCAAAAGATTTCCGTACGGCACACACTTACAAAGTTGACACCTACGAAGAATTCAAGGAACGAGTAAAGAACTGCGACGGATTCATTCTTGCCCACTGGGACGGTACAACCGAGACAGAAGAGCGAATCAAGGAAGAGACAAAGGCAACAGTTCGTTGTATTCCATTTGATGCGCCAGACGAGGAAGGAACGTGCATTTATTCGGGAAAACCGTCGCACAAACGAGCTTTGTTTGCAATCGCATACTAAAAAAGTTCTGTGTAAACTTGGGAATTTGTGGTTAATTAGTATATTTGCCACACCAAAATAGGTCGGTTCGGTAGCTCAGCTGGATAGAGCAACAGCCTTCTAAGCTGTGGGTCATGCGTTCGAATCGCATCCGAATCACTAAAAAAGCACTTACAAACGTAGGTGCTTTTTTTATGTCCAAACATTTGCTATTTTGTGCTATTTCGCTCTACCTCTGTCATAGCAATGGCATAGAGGTATTGACCTCTTTTTATAACGGTTTTGCGAATCACAAAAAAAATAGCAAAAGACTTGCTTTTCGGTGTTTTTTCGAAAAAAAAAAGAAAAATTCACCGGCAATGCCATTTTTATCAAAAAGGAACAGCATTTTGTTTTTTTTTGTATTTTAGCACAAGGTTATTAAAGTTCTTAATATCTTGATGTTTAGTTAGATACAGTTTTATTACGATGAAATTACGGCTCACAATCTTTTTTTTACTTCTTGCTTGTATTGGTGTGAGCCAAAATATCAACATACGCATCTATTCACAAAACAAAATCGAGACTTTTGTATTTTACGCAAAATCAGGCAAATACGATTTTGTGGCGAACAACAAGCTTCTTTGTTCCATCGACGAAGGGCAATCGGCGACAATCAGCCGAAAAAACCACAAAATATACATTACTACAAAGGCTGGCGTACAAACAGCCGACACACTTTTGCTCATTCGGGGCAACACCCAGGAAAATATTTTTCAGACTCGGTTCCACAGCAACACGCCAAAGGCTCGAGAATACGACAACGATTTATATGTGAAGACTTCAAAAAATTCACTCATTCTAATAAACGATGTGAACTTCGAGAAATATATTGCCGGCGTAGTTGAATCGGAAGGTGGAGCAAAAGCAAACATAGCCTATTACAAGGCGCAGGCAATTCTTTGCCGCACATACGCCGCAAAATTCTACAAACGCCACCTCAAAAGCGGCTACAACCTATGTGACGATGTTCATTGTCAGGCATATTTAGGCAGATGCCGATACAGCAAAGCAATTGAGGAAGCAACCAAGGTAACCAAAGGATTGGTGCTTGTTGACGAAAATCAAAATCTCATTGAAGCAACATTTTATTCAAATTCGGGAGGCGAAACAAGCAACAGCGAATTGGTATGGGACAAACCTATTCCTTACCTACGGGGGAAAGAAGACCCGTTCAGCGTCGGTCAGCCAAGATATGAATGGAAAGTAAAAATTCCACGAACGGAATGGGAAGCATATCTTCGTAAAAAAGGATACCCGATTGCCGACTCCGCCGACCTCTCATTTGAACAATTCAACCGTGCGAAATATCTTATGGCAGATTGCAACGATTCATTATTATTACTCACCACAATTCGAAGCGATTGGAAACTAAAATCCACATTTTTCTGCATCGACGCAAGGGAAGATGAAGTGGTTTTTTACGGAAAAGGATTCGGACACGGCGTGGGAATGTCGCAGGAAGGCGCAATGGAAATGGCTCGGCAAGGCTATTCCTACAAGGACATTCTGCAATTCTATTACACAAACGTATCATTGATGAACATTTCTAATCTTAAATTTTTTCAAATAGAATAGACTTTTGTATTTTTGCGAACTAAACATTTTACGATATGCATATAGCTATAGCAGGAAATATTGGCGTTGGGAAAACCACACTGACAAGTATGCTTGCAAAGCATTACGGTTGGGAAGCGAATTACGAAGTAGTTGACGACAATCCTTACTTGAACGATTTTTACCAAGACATGAAAGCTTGGGCGTTCAACGTACAGATTTCGTATCTGCACAGTCGCTTACAAAATATTATGAACATACGTAGTTCGGGGAAAGATGTGATTCAAGACCGCACGATTTACGAAGATGCGTATATCTTCGCACCGAACCTACACGGAATGAAACTGATGGCGACACGCGATTTCGAAACATATTTTTCGCTATTCCGCCAAGTGGAGCAACTGCTGCAAGCACCCGATTTGCTTATTTACCTAAAAGCATCTATTCCCACACTGGTGAAACGTATCCAAAGTAAAGGACGTGAATACGAGAACGCTATCCGTTTGGATTATTTGGAAAGTTTGAACCGCCGCTACGAAACATGGGTTAAGTCATACGATTTGGGAAATATTCTCGTTATAGACACGGATTCCATCAATTTCATCGACAATCCAGATGATTTCAGTAAAATCGTAAACAAAATAGACGCGGAACTATATGGACTCTTTAAAAACGAATAACTACACAATGGAACACAACGACGAACGCTATTCTTTCAATTCGAATGATTTGATTTACAAAGTATTTATTTACAAAAAGCAACTGATTATCACTACGTTGATTGGTGCCATCATTGCTATCATCGTTTCATTCCTCATCACGCCGTTGTATCGTTCATCGGTAGTTATTTATCCTGCTCCGTCATTGTCGATTTCACAGGAATTGATTGCGACAAAAGACGCCGCAAAAAAAGAATCAATGTACGGCGAGGACAAGGAAACGGAACAGATTCTTCAGGTTTTGAACAGCGATATGTTGCGGACAAAAATCATCAACAAATACAATCTGTGGCAACACTACGATATTGACTCCGCACACGTGAAATATCCGAACGACAAAATGATGAAGAAATACCAAAAACGGATTACATACAAGAGAACGGAATATATGGCTGTTGAGATTTCGGTGTTGGACGCAAACCCTGACACAGCCGCTATGATTGCCAACGATATAGCAACCCTCATCGACACGGTTATGAACCAAATGGAACACAAACGTGCTAAGGAAGCCTTGCAAATCGTTGAATATGAATACAAAGCAAAAGAAGAACAAATCAGTATGTTCAAGGATTCCCTACGAAGAATCATGGAAAAAGGAATCTACGACTACGAATCACAGTCGGAAGTGGTAAACGAAGCCTACGCCCAGGCGATTGCTTCGGGAAACACGAAAGGTGCCAACCGAATCAAAGAACAACTTGACACTCTTGCAAAATACGGAGCCGCTTACGTTTCGCTCCGCGATTTCCTTGAATTTGAAAGCGAACAACTCAGTGCCTTGAACCAAAAATACAAAGAGGCTAAGGTTGACGCTGAACAAATATTGACGCACTATTTCGTTGTAAACAAAGCAATTAAGGCTGACAAAAAGGCAAAACCAAAACGGGCTATCATTGTTGGTGTTTCAACTATCGCGACATTTGTTCTTACATTTATAGTACTGATTTTCATTGAATTGGTAAACGACTTCAAACGTCAGGAAGAAGCTAAAAAACAAGAATAGAAGGTGATTTCGGAGAAAAAAACGATTCTGTGCCTCTATATCACGGCAATATTGTTCATAATTGCTAATATGGTTGGCATATTGAACGAATCCTACATCGTTACGCTCATTCCATTTGGACTTGCACTCTGTTTTTTGGCATTTCTTGCCCTCGATAAACTACTGATTATCATATTGTTCTGCACGCCTCTATCTGTAGAACTATCGGAATTGGTTCCCAATCCGCCATTTAACATGAGCCTGCCAACAGAGCCGTTCATATTCTTGACAATGTGTGTATTCTTTGTCAAACTGATTGGTGAACGAAAATTCGACAAGGAAGTATTGAAACATCCTGTCAGCATCTGCATTTACATATATCTTGGCTGGTTGTTTTTCTCCTGCTTGCTTTCGGAAATGCCGATAGTTTCATTTAAATATCTATTGACACGGATTTGGTTTATCTCATGTTTTTATTTCATTGTGACGCAATTCGTTAGAAACGAAGACAATATCTCAAAATATATACTTGCCTACACGTTGGGATTTTCTATTGTCATCATCTACACTTTGTTGCAACATGCACCGTCATATTTTTCGCACGACACATCATATCGGGTTATGCAGCCATTTTTCCGCGACCATACTTCGTATGGAGCCGCATTAGCATTACTGATACCGGCTATGATTGTTGTAATTAAGCGCACACGTTCCGATTTCAGCATCACATTCTTCAATATGTTGTTACTGTTCCTACTCTGCGTTGCCTTACTATTCTCATATACCCGTGCTGCTTGGTTGGGAATACTTGCCGTAGGAGCTCTTTGGGTTGTATTAAAACTTCGGATAAAAATCAAAAACTTGATACTTGTAACGGTGGTGGCAACAGTTATGATTGCACCATTCTACAACGACATTATCTACAAGACATCGAAAAACACTGAGGTTTCGAGCACCGACTTCCTTGCGCACTTGAAATCTGCTTCGAATATTACCAAAGATGATTCCAATACGGAACGCATCAACAGATGGAAATGCGCATGCAGAATGTTCATGGAACGTCCTATCGTGGGATTCGGCCCGGGAACATATATGTTT
This sequence comes from Bacteroidales bacterium, assembly GCA_017552705.1. Lineage (GTDB taxonomy): Bacteria > Bacteroidota > Bacteroidia > Bacteroidales > UBA1715 > UBA1715. The sequence continues at coordinate 52,770 of JAFZOY010000094.1, read as the reverse complement.
ATGTACGCCCCGTTCCAACATTCCGAAGACCGCACAAAAATCAGCACCAACGCCGCTGACCTTGGAAACGCCCACAGTGAATATTTGGGGCTGCTCGCCGATGCTGGACTTCCTGGAGCGTTGTCGTTCATTGCGCTTTTGGTGACAGTGCTCGTCACTGGATTTAATCTTTACAACAAAACACAAAATCAACTCACAAAAGAAACCGTTCTGTTCCTACTTTTGGGACTGATAACCTACTATCTGCATGGTTTTCTGAACGATTTTCTTGATATGGATAAAATTGCCTCGCTGTTCTGGGGATTCATCGCAATAATTGTAATGTTTGACATTAAAGAAAAACTTGCTGAAAATGAAACACATAATTGAGACATGCTTTAGCCCTGCCCTATTTGAATATTTCGAAAACAAAGATGCGATTGTGGTTGTAACCGATGTGTTTCGGGCAACAAGTTCCATTTGCGTGGCATTCGAAAATGGTGTCCGTTCAATCATTCCAGTAAAAAGCGTTGACGAAGCCAGAACTTACAAAGAAAAAGGATACTTGATTGCAGCCGAGCGAAACGGCATAAAAATAGATTTCGCCGACTTCGGAAACTCCCCCGAGAAATTTGAACGCAGCATTGTGGAAGGCCGTGACATTGTGTACAGCACCACAAACGGCACCAAAACAATTCAACTCGGTGTGGAATGCAAAGCCGTAGTGATTGGTGCGTTCTCAAACTTTTCGGTGTTGGTTGACTGGTTACAAAAACAAGACAAGGATATTACGTTACTTTGCGCCGGGTGGAAAAACAAATTCAACATCGAAGATTCTATTTTCATGGGTGCCGTAGCCGACGCACTTTTGAAGACAGGAAAATTCGAGACCATCTGCGACTCCACCGTTGCCGCCATCGATATGTGGAACGAACATAAAGACAACCTTGCCCAATACTTGGAGAAATGCGCCCAACGAAGCCGCCTTCGCAAAAACGGCGTTGACCAATGTATTGACTATTGCATCACAATGGACACCTGCAACGTGATTCCATATTATAAAGATGGTGTTATAAAAAATCTTCTTGAATAATAACCCTCAACGATTTGTAAAAAACATGCGGAACAACGTATTACAAATCGCAACATTGTTTATACTGCTACTATCAACAGTATCAAAATCATACGCTCAAACAAACGATTCAATAGCAAATTCAAATATCGTTTCCAATTTATATGCGGAAACTACCCCGAACGACTCCACAGCAACCGATACCATTCCCACTGAACCTCCATTTAGAATCGACACTCTTGGATGTTATCAGATGCCGTTTATCGACTCGCTCATCTGCTATGCTGAGTCGTTTTTAGGGAAGCCTTACAGATACGGCTCCAAAGGTCCCGACTCTTTTGATTGCTCAGGTTTTACCGGATTTGTTTTTTCACATTTCGGTATTCAACTACCTTCAAGTTCCACCTACCAATACAAAGAGGCTCCTCGCCAATTTTCCGACATCTGTCAGGCACAACAAGGTGATCTGATATTCTTTATGGGCAGAAACGGACGAAAATCAGTGGGACACGTCGGTCTTATTGTCGATGTGGACACCACACGACAAACGGTCAGATTTATTCACGCAGCCACACACGGGGGCATTATCGAAACAAATTACCCGTCGCATGCATATTATAACCAACGATTTATGGATTTTGGCAGATATTCTGTACCCGAATATGTGCTATTTTACGACACAAGAAAAATCTATCTCTCTGATTCCGAGCCAGAAACAAGTGAAAAAACTTCCGACGGAGAATGAGCAAACACCGTAGCCCCACAAGTACGTAACCGTTCCTCTGTTCGAAATCCCCACAACACAGAAATACAATCAACACCTGCATTCATTGCGGTAGCAAAATCAGTCTCCGAATCCCCCACATAAATAGTTTTACACCTATCTTCGCACAATTCGTCAATTGCACGGAAAACCATATCAGGAAAGGGTTTACGGCGAATTCCCGCAGACTCGTTTTCACCATAGGCTACATCTATCCATTTTTTGAAATGATTTTCACGTAAAATAGACACTTCACGTTGCGGTTTATTTGAAACGATTGCCATTGCTATCCCTGCTTTTTTCAACTGTTCCAACAAATCAAAAATTCCTTCGTAAGGTTTTGTACAATCCTGACAATGAACAGTATAATGTTGCCGAAACAAAGGCAACGAACGTGCCAACATATCTTCGGAATACAAAATGCCAGCTTGCTTTGCGGCAGCCTGCAACGCACACACCAACAATTCCTTAACGCCGTTTCCAACAAATGTGCGGATTTCGTCAATACTGCGGATTGGAAGTCCCAGTTCACCCAACGCATAGTTCACACTATTGGAAATATCTTCCAAAGTGTCCATCAACGTTCCGTCTAAATCAAAAATTACTGTAGAATATCGTTTCATTATGGCGCAAAAATACAACTAAAATGGTGCATCGCACCTAATTGTGAGTTCTTTTTCCAAAATTGGATGCATAAACGTGAGTTGTTCCGCATGCAAATACATTCTATCCGCCAATCGACCATACAAGGAATCCCCCAAAATAGGACAATCCAAGCCATCAGGATGGGCGGAATGAACCCGTAACTGGTGCGTTCTCCCCGTTTTTGGAAAAAATGCCACCCGAGTTTTTCCTTCGCCCCGTTCCAACACTTCATATCTCGTTACGGCTTGTTTACCATTCTCAAAATCAACCACTTGTATAGGTCGTTCATCAAAATCAGGACGCATAGGCAATGAAATTTCGCCTGAATCGTTCCGAACCTCTCCATCAAGAATCGCAACGTATTTTTTATGGACAAGACGATTTTCGAACTGACACTGCAATTTTCGGCACACATCCAACGACTTAGCTATCAATAAAATACCAGAAGTTGCCATATCCAAACGATGCACAACAAACACCTCTCCATATTTTTCGCGAGCCCAATGCCACACCGATGGTTGCGGAATATTTCCCGGCACCGACAAAACATCAATAGGTTTATCGACAATCACCAGCCATTCATCTTCGTACACCACACGCACCAACGCATCCAAATCGTATGTTTGCGAGAACCTATTTTCTTCAACATCAAGACCTTGCAACATGAAACCTAAAATAGGAGCACATTTTTGCTTGCACGCACTATAAAAACTTCCGTGCCGACGAATATGATGTTTCGGCGATTTACCCCACCAAAATTCAGCCATCGCAATTGGCTGTAAATGATTGCGATACGCATACTGAAGCAAACGAGGTGCAGCACATTCCCCCGCCCCCGATGGAGGCATGGCGCCATCGAACAAATCCAACACGCACGCCTCCTCTCCGTTCGCATTCAGAAAAACAAAATGCTCAAAAATTTCCTGTTGCAACGCCTGCGAACGTTCCTTCCGCTCCTCTTTCAACAAATCTATCTCATGTTGAATAGCATCACATTCTATTTGTAAAGCCCCAGCTACCGCTGCAAGTTTTTTGCATAGTCGTTTATATTCAGCCTTTTGGAACTGGCTCTCCCGTATAAGTTCCTGCAACACAGCATTATCGGGATTTTTCTTCCGAATCGCATCACGTTGTTTTTTTGCATCGTCCATTTTCCTCTTTTCCTCGGCAAGAATGCGCGCATGTTCCTGTTCCGTTTCCTCAAAGCGCCGAAACACATCGTTATTCGACAATGCTTCAATTCTCTCGTTCAACGACGAAATATATGCCTCCTTTTGCTTGAAGAAGCCGCCTTCCTGAACCAAATCATACACAGGCGGCACAAAATATTCATGTAGATTTTGTCCTTGAATCTGCCCAGAAAACGAGGCCACAAAGCCTATCTCATCACCTTTCCGCACCACCAATACGCCAAACATTTTTCCGTCCCGCAATTCGTCCGCCCAATCATCACGTTCCCGAACATAACTCTGCAATTCATTTGCAGCCATAATAGACAGTAAATGAGGTGAATAGCAAAACGGGCAGGTGAACCGTTTGGGCAATTCTATGTGTGATATGTCCTTTTTAAAGCGATGAAACATATTTGCACTGCATGCGAATAGGCGGTTTTATAAACAAAAGCATATATTCGCGGTTTTAAGTGAATCTTTACTTATTTAAAACTATGGCAAAATTATTTATTTTTGGACAAAAATTCCAATGGCTCATTATTGTGTTCGATATGCAAAAAACAAAGGTCGTTTTCAAGCGTGCGAAATGCTTGACTCAATAGAGTACATAACTTCCTCACCCACAGCATTTCCACAAAATATCGGGCAATTGGAGAGCATCATAAAACACGACAATCTGCCACAAAGCGAAGATTCTTTTTTTCTTGACATTTGGACACCCGACAGCGATGGAATAAAACCTGTTTTATTCTGGATTCACGGCGGTTCGTTTGTTGCCGGCGCAAGCGGCGATAACCAAAACGATGCGTCCACATTATCGAAAAACGCCGACATTGTTGTTGTCAGCGTGACGTATCGCATCGGGGTTCTTGGGACAAGCTATTTTCCGAACATTCCACAAAGAAATTGTGGTTTCCACGACATTGTCACCGCCCTGAAATGGACACACACCCATATCGCCACATTCAACGGCGATTCATCGAGGATAACCATTGGCGGACAATCTTCAGGAGCGTGGTACGCAATGGCGATACACACGTCGGAAGAACTACAAAACCTTTTTCAAAAAACTATGCTTTTCAGTTGGCCTGGCACAATGAAAGCGATTCCCGAATCCACTGCCGAAGAAATAGCAAACCAATTCCAAACAGCAATTCCCGACTTCCTTTCAGCCGACATCAAGGATATTTTGGCAGCCCAGAAAATCATCGGGAAGCAGAACAAACGGAAATACAAGTTCAATGTTCCGTTGATGCCTGTTATTGAAAAAGGCTACATTTCCGATGATTTCTACCGTGACTGCGCAATGGTGGACAAGCCAATATACCTTCAATACACCGAAGACGAATGTGGAATCTACATACACCACTACCCCATACACAAACACACGCCGCTAAGCATTTTGGTGCCATTTCTAAAACAATATTGCCCAGAACACACGTACAAACAACTTCGGACGTACCGAAAAACAACACAAAATTCTTACAACGCAGTACTCCAACTTACATCCGACAATCTTTTCAAAAACCCGGCACTAAAGATCGCCGAAATCGCAGGAACAAACAGCACTGTCCACAAATTTTCATTTCCGACAAACACCGAACGAATCAAGTGCTGCCACTGCTTTGACCTACCATTTATCTTTGGTTGCATCGACAACTGGAAACACAGCAAACTATTTGAAGGATGCGACATCGACGAGATGAAAAAAGTATCGTTGGAACTGCAACTCAGCATAAAAAACTTCATTTACTAAGTTCCTTCGTACAATAATAACACGACTACGCCCGTTTTTGCATTGTTAATATAAAAAAGATTGTTACATTTGGACGCTCAAAAAGAAACGTTGATTTTACGTTGATTTTTGACATAACACATTCAATATCAGCATCTCACGTAAATGAGATTTTATGAAGGAAACAGTACGAAACGAAATAGATTACACTAAATTGCCTGAACACATTGCTATTACAATGGACGGAAACGGACGTTGGGCAAAGCAAAAAGGCAATATACGATTGGTAGGACACCAAAAAGGTGTGTCCACCGTAAGCGACATTGTGACGGCTGCTGCGGAAATTGGCATTAAATATCTTACGCTCTACACTTTTTCGACAGAAAACTGGAACCGTCCACAGGACGAGGTTTCCGGCTTAATGAACTTGCTCATCAGCGCATCGGAAAAGAATCTGGAAAAACTTTTGAAAAACAACGTGAAACTGCTCACTATCGGTGATTTTGAAAGCCTTCCGACCAAAGTAAGAGAATCGCTTCAGAAAGCAATTGACAAAACAGCAGGAAACACGGGATTGACACTCATTCTCGCAATTAGCTACAGCGGGCAATGGGATATTACCCAAATGGTGAAATCAATTGCGAAAGATTGCAAAGATGGACAATTGAACATTGACGAAATTTCACAGGAGACAATACAAAACCATCTGAGCACCAAAGGAATACCAAATCCTGAACTCCTGATAAGAACCAGTGGCGAATACCGAATCAGCAATTTCCTACTTTGGCAAATTGCGTACACGGAACTCTATTTCACCGACGTTCTGTGGCCTGATTTCACAAAAGAAGAATTTTTGAACGCCATAAAAGATTTCCAAAACCGCCAAAGACGGTTCGGAAAAGTTGACAACCAAATATAAAACTATCTGAATGAAGAAATTACGACTTTTAATCTGTATACTTTTCGCCTTTGTTGCTACAATTTCGGTAGCACAAAACAATGTGAAAAAATACACGATTGCCGGAATCGAAGTTGAAGGAACAAAATATTTTCAAGCGCCCCCAATCATACGTACCACGGGCTTATACGTCGGACAGCAAATCAGCGTCCCTGGACCTGAAATCACGTATGCCATCGAAAAACTTTGGGAACAAGGAATGTTCGCCGACGCAAAAATCCTTGCATCAAAAATTGAGGGCGACAATATTTATCTGACGATTTCCATAAAAGAACGTGCACGCCTCAATTCCGCAAGCATCGAGGGCGTGAAAAAATCGGAGAAGAACGACATAAAAGATTTGCTCGACTTTAAAACGCATATGCAAATCACTGAGAACCAAAAAGATATGGCTCAGAAGAAAATCAAGAACTACTACGAGGATAAAGGCTTTAGAAATGCAACAGTCACCATTGACGAAATCAACGACAGTAGTTCATTCAACACATCGAACATCATTATTACGATAGACAAGCACGAACGTGTGAAAATCGACGACATTGTGTTCCACGGCAACACTGCCATGAAAGACAAAAAGTTACGTCGTGCGATGAAAAACACCAAAAAGAAAGCATGGTACATTCTGAAACGTTCAAAATATATTGCCAAAAATTACGAAACCGATAAAAAATCGATTATCGACAAGTACAAAAAACTTGGCTACCGCGATGCAAAAATCGAAAGCGATACGATTTACGACATTGATTCCACGCTGATGCACATAGAAATCACTATTTCCGAAGGTAAAAAATACTATTTCGGAAACATTTCGTGGTTGGGAAACTCCGTGTACAGCACTGACGTATTGAACAAAATCCTTACGATTGACAAAGGCGATGTGTACGACGAAAGCCGTTTGCAAGACAAAATTTTCGGTTTGGAAGGCATCAGTTCCCTCTATCTCGACAATGGATATTTGTTTTTCAACGCCGATCCTGTGGAAATGGGGACAAACAGCGACTCCATTGACATTCAGATTCGTATCTACGAAGGACAGCAAGCAACGATAAATAATGTTTCGGTGGCAGGAAATACAAAAACCAACGACCACGTAATTTACCGAGAGCTCCGCACCCGTCCGGGCGAGCTTTTCAGCCGTTCCGACATTATCCGTACCCAACGTGAACTTGCAATGCTGGGCTATTTCAACCCGGAAACAATGGAAGTGAATCCGCACCCCAACCCAATGGACGGAACGGTTGACATAGAATACGTTTTGGAAGAAAAATCAACCGACCAGATTGAATTATCATTCGGTTGGAGCGGAAGTTATCTTCTTGGTTCAGTGAGACTTATATTAAATAATTTTTCATTAAGAAATTGCCTTCACAAAGAATTTTGGCGTCCAATTCCTTCGGGAGACGGACAATCGTTGAGTTTAAGTGTGTCGGCAAACACCCGCTATTACCAATACTATAATTTCTCGTTCACCGAGCCTTGGTTTGGCGGCAAAAAGCCAAATGCACTTACCGTTTCGGCATATTATTCTATCAGAGCAAACGGTTATGCACGTGACAACGAAAATTATGGAAACTGGAAAACCCTTGGAGTTTCAGTCGGTTTGGAACGTGACCTGAAAATTCCTGACGATTATTTCTCACTCTACAACGACATTAGCATAAAACGCTATAAACTAAACAATTACAACCTATATTTGCCTTCGTCGCTACCCGACAGTCTTACCGCACATTGTATAACATTGGGAACAACCCTTTCGAGAAATTCAATCGACCAACCATTATTTCCACGAAGAGGATCCTCGTTCACCCTCCGACTGGAACTTACCCCACCATATTCTTTGATTCGTGGCAATGCCGACGACGACATCAGCGACGAGGAACGCTACAAATGGATAGAATACCACAAATGGACGTTCAAATCGAAAATGTACACCCAATTTGTTGGCAATCTGGTACTTGAGACTCGAATTGATTTCGGATTTGTGGGATACTACCACAAAAATTTCAAAACACCATTTGAACGATTCGATATTGGTGGCGATGGATTGAGCAATGTATTCTATTATGGTACGGATTTTGTACCAATGCGTGGATATGAAGCATCTGCGTTAAATCCTGACAGCGACGGAGGTGCGTTTTTATATGATAAATTTTCTATGGAATTACGATATCCACTCGCACTTAAACCAGAAACGACTATCTACGTTCTGGCATTCGCCGAAGCAGCAAACGCTTGGATGGAATTCAATGAATTCAATCCATTCGACATCAAGCGGAGCGCAGGTGCAGGCATTCGCCTCTACATACCTATGATGGGATTGTTAGGATTTGATATGGGTTACGGATTCGATAGAATCAAAGGGAAGTCAGACGACGTTCGCGGATGGCATCCTTCATTTGTATTAGGACAACAATTTTAAAATAGTGGTATTATGAAAAAATTAGCTTTGATTATTTCCGGACTTTTGGTAGCCATGATGGGCTATTCACAAAAAACAGTGTATGTCGACACCGACTATCTATTAAGTAAAATCCCAGCTTACAAAGAAGCACAGCAACAAATTGACGAGTTGACCAAGAATTGGCAGGCAGAAATCGAGGAACAACGTACTGCTCTCGACAATCTCTACAAACAATACCAAGTTGACAAAGTTTTGCTTTCGAACGATATGAAAGCTAAACGCGAGCAGGAAATCCTCGACAAGGAAAAAGAACTGAAAGAACTTCAGAAAAAACGTTTTGGCGCAAATGGCGACCGAATCAAAAAAGAAGAGGAACTCATCAAGCCAATACAGGACGAGATTTTCAGTGCGATAAAAGAACTTGCATCAAGCCAAGGATATGCGTTTGTAATTGACGCCGCATCGAGTTCATATACATTATTATACAGCGACCCGAAATACGACATCAGCGACGACGTGTTGCGTAAACTTGGATATATAAAATAGTATTAACAAATCTAACATATTGAAGAATGAAAAAAGTAGTAAAATTTGTAGTTGCCGCCATTTTCGTTTGCGGCGTATCATTGAACTCACAAGCACAGAAATTTGGCCACATCGACTTCGAGGAGTTGATTGCAGCAATGCCGGAAAAAGCTGAGGCGCAAAAAACACTTGAAAAAGAATACAACGAAATGAAAGGCATTATAGAAAGTATGTCGGTTGAATTCAACAAAAAAATGCTTGCCGCACAGCAATCATACGACACATTGAGCAAAGCAAGCCAACAACTTTTGGAGCAGGAATTGCAAGACATGCAAAACAGAATTATGCAATACCAACAAAATGCCGAGACACAATTAAATCAACGTCAGCAGGAATTGCTCAACCCAATTATCGACAAAGCTGAAGGTGCCGTGAAGAAAATCGCAGCAAAAGAAGGTTTCTTCTACATTTTCGACACAAGCAAGGGTAGCCAAATCCTGTACTACTCCGACAAAAGCATCGACGTGATGCCATTGGTGAAAAAAGAACTTGGAATATAAGAAATCTATTTCCCCGAAAGAAAAGCTGTTCCGAAACGAACAGCTTTTTTTATGCCTCCAACCTATCCCCACATTTTTAATATTTTTCAATAAAACAATTAATTGTTTTTTGTTTTATGAAAAAATATCATATTTTTGTGGTTGTAAAAAACAAAAACTTCAAATTCAACAAAACTCATTATTAAACAATTTAAAAACTTTTTTATGAAAAAATTTCTTTTGTACGTCGCATCATTTGCGACAATTGCTTTTACAGGTTGTAGCAAGGAACAATCTGAATTGAGTATTGACGATGTTCAAGCGAAAGCAACAATTTCGGGTAAAGTAACCTATGATGGCGGTTCCTACTACGACAAAACCGACGCTGCGACTGTGCTTTTGGATGCCGTTGCGGCAAGTAATGTTACTGTAGTTGTAAAAGTAAACAACAAAGACTACAATGGTACCGACGGGACTTATCAATATTTTGAAACAAAAACCGATGAAAACGGAAATTTCTCTATCGATGTTCCTGTGTACATTGCAATTTCAAATGCTGAAGTTTACAACCTTCCTTTCTATGCAGAATGGACAGAAGACGATAATACGTCTGGAGAACACGTAAAAAAATCGTATTCAAATGTTTTGATGAAAATGACGAAGACAACAGTTTCCGCAAACGAAAAAGATGTAAAATATGTAACCATCAAAACATCTTACGAAAGCAAAGACCAATTTAAAAACTAATAACAATGAAAAAGTATTTTTACAGTTTGCTATTGGGGGTATTAGCCATACCAGCTTTAGCACAAGAATCGAACGATTCTCAATTTGGTCCAGTTGCTGGTGAAAAGGCTTTTGGCGTGACACTTAATCCAATTGCTACATTTGTCGGCAATTTGAGCAACGGAACCGCCAATAATGCGTTAGGCGATTTGCAGGGCGAAAGTCTGTTCAGCAAAAATTACGCATGGATTCCTAATTTCTCCATAATGGGAAAATATTTCCTAAGCGACAACACTGCCTTGAGAGCTAATATCGGATTCATTTTCAGCAAAAACAACAATCAGACGTATGTTCGTGACGATGAAGCATTTTTCTTGAATTCATTTAGCCAAGCAAAAGTTATAGACAGCCAAATCACGAGCAGAAGAGGCGGAAGTTTCGCTATCGGATTGGAAAAACGTATTGGAACAGGCCGTGTGCAAGGTATAATAGGCGGTTCTGCCGTATATGGTTTTGCTACGACAAAACAAACGTATGCGTATGGGAACGCCATTACAAGCCTCAACCAAGCGCCTACAATTGCAACACCTGCCAATTACACTGCTTTAGGTTCTATGCCAAACGCACGTCCAACAAAGACATTCACCGCATCGCCATCGCATTTGGCAGGAATTGTCGGAAGTTTTGGCGCTGAATATTTCCTTTGCAAAAAAGCAAGCATCGGAGCCGAAGTAAACGTATATTTCGTTCATGAATGGACATCGCAACGTTACGCAGAATACGAAGGATACAATATTATTAACGACAAAGTTGACACTTACACGAATACCATTTCGCCAAAGTCAACCAGAACAGAATTTGCGACAGGAAACGTTGGAGCCAACTTATTTATGAATTTCTATTTCTAAACAAATAGATTATTCTTACAGAAAATCGCGTATAAGTTTTTTATACGCGATTTTTATTTTCATAGCAAGCCATACGTGTTTTACGTAAATTATTGCGAAAAACACGTAATTTTCTAAAAATCAGCATTTTACAAGAATCAAATTCAAAAATTTATATACATTTGCAGTAGAAAAAATAAATATTAAAACACAATACAATGGCAAAGAATTTTGACAAAGAATTGAACGATTTCATGGCGAAAGTAATCGCTAAGAATCCAGGTGAATCAGAATTTCACCAAGCTGTTCACGAAGTAGTAAACTCAATCCTTCCATTCTTGGATGAAAATCCAAAGTACAAAGCTGCTAAAGTTTTGGAAAGAATGGTAGAACCAGAAAGAGTTTTCATCTTCAGAGTTCCTTGGGTTGACGACAAAGGTGAATGGCAAATCAACCGCGGTTTCCGTGTTCAAATGAACAGTGCAATCGGTCCTTACAAAGGCGGTCTTCGTTTCCACCCTACTGTAAACTTGGGTATTCTTAAATTCTTGGCTTTCGAACAAACATTCAAAAACAGCTTGACTACACTTCCTATGGGTGGTGGTAAAGGTGGTTCTGACTTCGATCCAAAAGGAAAATCAGACAATGAAGTTATGCGTTTCTGCCAAAGCTTCATGACTGAACTTCAAAAATATATCGGTCCTGACACTGACGTTCCTGCTGGTGATATAGGTGTTGGCGGTCGTGAAGTTGGTTACTTGTTCGGTCAATACAAACGTATCCGTGACGAATTCACAGGCGTTTTGACTGGTAAAGGTCTTTCTTTCGGTGGTTCATTGATCCGTCCTGAAGCTACTGGTTACGGTGTAACTTACTTCGCACAATCAATGTTGGCAACTAAGGGAACTTCATTGCAAGGTAAAACAGTTGCAATCTCTGGTTCTGGTAACGTTGCTCAATATGCAGTACAAAAATGTACTCAATTAGGTGCAAAAGTTGTTTCAATGTCTGACTCTAACGGTACTATCGTTGACGAAGCAGGTATCACAGCTGAAAAATTAGCATTCGTATTCGAATTGAAGAACGTTAAACGTGGTCGTATCAAAGAATATGCAGAAAAATTCGGCTGCAAATACTTCGAAAACCAACGTCCTTGGAAAAACGTTAAATGCGACGTTGCTATGCCATGTGCTACTCAAAACGAATTGGATGAAAGCGATGCTAAGGCATTGGTTGCAAACGGTACAATGTGTGTTGCTGAAGGTGCTAACATGCCAAGTACTCCAGAAGCAGTAAAAGTATTCCAAGATGCAAAAATCCTTTACGCTCCTGGTAAAGCATCTAACGCTGGTGGTGTTGCAACTTCTGGTTTGGAAATGTGTCAAAACTCTGCACGTCTTTCTTGGACATCAGAAGAAGTTGACGCTAAATTGCAAGGCATCATGAAATCTATCCACGAAAACTGCGTTAAATACGGTACACAAGCTGATGGTTACATCGACTATGTTGCTGGTGCTAACATCGCAGGTTTCATCAAAGTTGCTGATGCAATGATGGCTCAAGGTTTAGTATAGTTTCTATATACAAATCAAATAGGAAAATCCCCTACATTTCGATGTGGGGGATTTTTTTGTCCTAAAATAGACGAAGAACAAATCTAATTGGCGAGCATAGGGTTCTTATTTCAAAAAAATCCTACCTTTGTATCATTACGAAAAGTAACAACTTATGCAAAAACGTATCATTGGAAAAAGAAACTCGTATGTGTTTGACTTCGAAATTCCCGAAAACGACGAAAACACCCCGTCGGATTTGGGGCAATTATTCCACGGGAAATGCGAGCAGACCAGCAAACTTGTAATGGTGCGTTACATCAAGAATCAGAAACTGATTTTCGGTCAGCAGCATATAGAAGTTATCAATACAATTTTTGAAGGATTGAACCAACTCCACAGCGGCATAGTGCAAACCTACGACTGCGCCTGCGACGAAGATGGATTTTATATTGTCCGTGAATATCTGGTAGGAATGACTCTGCAACAGATTGCATTCACCGGCGACTATCCACATCTCCGCAACCCGCTGTTTTTGTTGCGTGTGGCTGAAAAAGTGTGCGAAATTCTGTCGGTTCTTCATGCCAACAAAGTAATCCACCGACGAATCCAGCCAAGCAATATCTTCTTGGTAACGAATGAATTAGGACAAATCGACACAGAAAATCCGACAGTGAAACTTATCAATATGGAATACGCCCAAATCAACGGACAAAATATGTTGAATTTCGGAACGATTCCATATACATTATATTATTCCGCACCTGAATTGGTTTTGCAATGTGGGCAACTGGTGAACGCCAGCTGCGACTTATTTAGCTTGGGAATCTCGCTATACGAGGCATTTGCCCGCGAGCACGCATTTATTTGCGAAAACGACGACAAAAATCTATTGCTCAACATGCAGTTGTCGTACCCATTGAAACGCCACCATCGCATTCCGAAACAAATATTTCCGCTCATACAAAAAGCGACCACGAAACACATATTCACCTCCCCGCCACTGCGTTATAAGCCCGAAGCCCGTACAAAATTTTTATATAACGCACAAGTGCAACGATTCCAACATGCTGATGATATGAAGTCAGCCATACATCTGTTAATCCAAGAATTTCAACAAAAAAAAGAAACATCCCTATTCAAGAAAATCACCTCGCTTTTCAACAATAATTCTGTTTCTCAAAGCACGTCAAAGGGAAAACACACGAGTACACAATGAAAATATTTTGGTCTATACTGTTTTTCATATTTGTTTCCATTGAGGTATTTGCTCAATGGGAAGGCAGTTTGCCATGTGAATGCACCGATTATGAGAAAACAAAAATAATGGCGGCTCCATTTGCGAGCAGTGTTTCTTCGCATCCATCAAAACGACTACAAAGAATTTATAAAGATGTGTATGGTACAAAGGAGAGGCCCGTGAATGTCGGAAACGAAATTAATGTAAGTTTTACCATATATACAAAAAACATAATATCACTAAAAACGGGAGCACGTAGCTTCAGGATAGACCTTGCGCCTTGCCGAGAGGACGGTGAGGTCTTTGCGGAACTTTCGGCAATATCGGTTTACAATAGTTTAAGAATCCTAAAATACACGGATGTTCGCACAAAATCGTGTGCGTTGCGTTGTGACTCCACGTTTCTCAGTCAGTTAGACGAATTTTTGTTGCCTATAGATTATGGATTTCTAATGTCAGCCGCTTTTTTGGTGAAAACGCCACACGTGAGGTACAATGCCCGAAAGACCATTGTCTATAATCAGGAGAATCGTTGTGCGACCAATAATTACCTACTTTCCAAAAACAATGTGATTCTTCAACTTGAAACGTATAAACTTGACTTGCATAAACGCAAGAATTTGGCGGAGGTCATTTTTTTCTATGAGAACTGCAATAGCGTTAATCCTGCCCGACATAAATCAATGGTGGGCAAACGGAAAATCAAGCGGTTTATCGGAGTGTTTGCTCCCGAAGCAACTGTCGGTATTCCAATAGGGAATAATGCAACTATATCAATTCCTGCCGCTGAAATCTTGGTGGGAGATTATTTTTTTTCAGCAGTTTTAAAACTTCGAGCAAAGCAAATCGATAAAAAAACGTATGAAATTACGTTTGTACCATCATACAAAAAAGAACAACTCACAATTAAACAGATACAAAAACTGTATTTCGACAAACTAAATATGAAAACGGGGAATTATCACTATGATTCGGAAAAACAACAATTGCTTTTCGACGTGTATTATGAACAAAAGAAATAACTTATTGCTGATATTGTTGTTGTTCTGGCAGATGCTGTGTGCCCAAACACCATGTCCGACCGAGTGTGGAATCACAATTCACCGAAACGGGAAAACATTGTTGGTTGACAGCACGGGAAAAATCCTGCTGACGTTGCCATATACCACATTCAACCGCATTAGTTTTAATGAATCGTTGGCTGTGGTACATTTTTCAAAAGACACGAAGTCAAACAAACATCTGTTGACACAAGAAGAATCGTTGGATAATCCGATACTTGTCCCCGATGATGCCCTGTCGGCTGTGATTGATTGTTATGGAAATTATGTGATTATGCCGACCGACAAATATTATATCCGTTCCGATTTCAAGAATGGCTATGCAATAATCCGACATCATCGGAATGATGGCTTTGTAAATACCAGAGGTGAAACATTTTATTACGGAACGCCACAATATGACTCGGCGTATCAAATTATTTTTGCCAACAGAATCGCATTGCAAAACTTGGAACAACGACTGAATCAAGAAAGGGATTCTGCACACCAGATTGAGATATACCAGATGGATGAAAACCGTTGTGCATATCGATTTAGATATAGTAACAATCCGCATCTTGTCGGAATCATGAAACGAAATGGTGAGATTATTGAAGAACCGTCAACAACTAAATGGGAGCAATTTGACAAGAACGGATTGGCGGTTTTTTCAAAAGACACCGTTATAAACGGGAAACGAGGATCATTCAGGGGTATGATTGACACCACGGGGGCTCGTCGCTTACAAACGGCATCAACTAAATTAATACCTGCACCTGATGGTATGTGCATGTTTTACAAAGACGGCTGGGCAGGATTGTTCAATGAGGAAGGTAAAGTTGTGTACCAAACCCCTGAATTGATTGACCATTATTCAGAGGGGCTGATGGTTGTCCGATATAATTATGAAACATTTCTGTTTGGCTACGGTCGCCATAAATTAGGTTTGATAGACACATCTGGACGTACAGTTGTGAAACCTAAGTATGAGTATATAGGATTTTTTCAAAATGGACTTGCAGAAGTTCGATTACGTAACGGAAAGGTTGGATATATCAATCGTAAAGGCGAATATGTATTCCGCCCCAAAAAAGAAAGATAACATGCTATGAAAAAGTATTTGTGTTCGTATTTAATATTGTTTTTTGCATTGCTTTCTGCCATCGGACAGCAACTACAACCAATTGACATAGAGCATATTCCTATAAAAATCAAGACAACAAAAAATCTTGGAATGATGCCCGAAATAATTACGTATGACACAACCGAAGTAAAAAGCACAATCTATCGCGGATTTCCAGCAACTATTACGACAAAATATGGTTATAATAGTAATAATCAATTGATTAAGAAAATCGAATGGATTATACAAGAATCATATCGTGGTCGATACCAAATTGTTACTATGACGCAATTCGACACATTAGAAAGAAAGCAATCTGTTCTTATCTACCATAAAGGGAAAAATCATTATCCGTATAAATGGATGTACAAAGATCCACAACGAAGTTCTAGTAATGAAATCACAAGAAAATGGAAATTAAAAGAAGCGTATAATTACGGTTACCAGTCCGACACAAATGATTATCGTTCTTCTCAAATCTATATATCAAGAGAAAGTAGAAAGAAATCTATATTATATATGATTACGTATGTGCAGTTTGATAGCTCAAATCATAAAGTTGAAAGCATAAAGAAAACCTATCCTCATGTTTCGCCATATATTCCTTATGTTTTAAAATACGAATATGTTGACGGTAAACTCTCCCGAAAAATCTATTATGGCGAACAGGATTATAGAGGTAAAACTTTTTCTATAATTGACGGAAAAGTAAAATATCATAACATCAGGCAAAAAGTTCATCAAATACAATACGAAGAAAACAAATTCAATAAAGATAGTGTAAAAGTTTACCCATCGGTTTCTGCTGTATATAGAACATATAAGAATGGAAATAAGGAACACACACACAATATTAACCATGGATCATGTATCGACCATTATGACACTCTATATCAACACACAGGAGAAATATACCCTAATCGAGTGCAGATATGCGACAAAAAAGAATACATCTACGAACAATTTGGTAATTATATCAAAGTAGACAAGCGAGAAAAAAAAGAACCATAATGCTGGTAACAACAGAAAGAACTGCAATGGATACAATTGTTTCTATGTATTTCTTACGTTTTAAGTATAATATCTATAGAAATTTTATATCTTTGGGCTGCAAAAATAAGTTTTAACAAATAACATTTTATACGATGCAAACTATTGACAATTACAAATTTGCTGGTAAAAAAGCAATCGTTCGTGTGGACTTCAACGTGCCACTTGACGAAAATGGTAAAATAACAGATGACACCCGTATCCGTGGTGCTCTTCCTACATTAAAGAAAGTTTTGGCTGACGGCGGCGCGCTAATCATTATGTCGCACATGGGCAAACCAAAAGGTAAAGTAAACCCAAAAATGTCGTTGAACCAAATCGTTGACGCAGTATCAAAAGCACTTGGCGCTCCAGTGAAATTCGCTCCTGATTGTGCAAAAGCTTCTGCTGAAGCTGCAGCATTGAAAGCAGGCGAAGTTCTTATGTTGGAAAACCTTCGTTTCTATCCTGAAGAAGAAGGTAAACCAGTTGGCATCGAAAAAGACGATCCAAACTACGACGCTGCTAAGAAAGAAATGAAGGCAAAACAAAAAGAATTTGCTAAAACATTGGCTTCTTACGCTGACTGCTACATTATGGACGCATTCGGTACTGCTCACCGTTCACACGCTTCTACAGCCGTTATTGCCGACTACTTCGACGTAAACAGCAAAATGTTGGGCTACTTGATGGAAAAAGAAGTTAAGGCTGTTGACAATGTATTGAACAACATCAACCGTCCATTCGTTGCTATCATGGGTGGTTCTAAAGTTTCTACGAAAATCGGTATCATCGAAAACTTGATGACAAAGGTTGACAAATTGATTCTTTGTGGTGGTATGACTTACACATTCGCTAAAGCTAACGGCGGAACAGTTGGTTCTTCAATCTGCGAGGAAGATAAACTTGATCTTGCTCTTAACATCCAAGAATTGGCAAAGAAAAACAATGTGGAATTGGTACTTGGTTCTGATTCAGTTGTTACAAACGCTTTCGATTTCGGTTCTATGTCGTTGAAACCAGGCGCACAAGTAAAAGTTTGTGCTTCGGGTGCAATCGAAAATGGTTTCGAAGGTTTGGATGCGGGACCAGAAAGCCAAAAGAAATTCGCTGAAGCAATCAAAGGTGCAAAAACAATCCTTTGGAACGGTCCTGCCGGTGTATTCGAATGTGATGACTTCACTGCTGGTTCTAAAGCAATTGCAAACGCAATCGCAGCAGCAACTAAAGAAGGTGCTTTCTCGTTAATCGGTGGTGGCGACTCTGTTGCCTGCATCAACAAATTCGGATTGGCAGACCAAGTTTCGTACATTTCGACTGGTGGCGGTGCATTGCTTGAAGCTATCGAAGGAAAAACTCTTCCTGGCGTAGCAGCAATCCGCGACGCGAAATAATTTCGACAGAAATACTACACCCCCTTGTCCGTTACGGGCAAGGGTTTTTACATCTATCGAACTCATATTTTTATTAACCTTAAATTATACTAATATGAAAAAACAGATTTCAAAAACTAAAAACGAAGCTTCTGTAACATTCTCTATTTCAGCAGAATTGCTTAACGGAGCGAAAAAAGCAAGTGTTGTTGGCGAGTTCAACAACTGGGATGTAAACGCAAACCCTTTCAGAATGTGTAAAGGTGTTGGCAGCGCAAAAGTTGAATTGGAAAAAGGTCGTGAATATCAATACAAGTTCGTTATCAACGGTGAAACTTGGGTTGACGATCCTGAAGCCGACAAATATGTTGGCAACGAATTCGGCGGAACAAACTCAGTTGTAGTTCTTTAACAATTCTTATAAAACACGTAAAAAGGCAGCCAAATCTGGTTGCCTTTTTTGTGTTTATAACTATTTATCAACACTGCAAATTCCACTCGTTTTTCCTTGTATATTTGTGCATCAAAAATTTTTGAAATATGATATACTTCTTTGAAGACAAACAGCACAAAATCCTTGCTGTACAGTCTGATTCAGCTTTTGACGAAAAAACGACAGAAAAACTTTCGTGGTTGTTTGGCAACGCTCACATCATTGATGCACAAACTCTTGACGGCAAATTCATCGGTCCTCGCCGCGAAATGATTACCCCGTGGAGTACCAATGCGGTTGAAATCACCCAAAATATGGGCATTTCGGGCATCAAACGTATAGAGGAATACGTCCCACAAACCGAAAAAAGTGCATTCGACCCGATGTTGCAACGCAAATACGAAGGTTTGAACCAAGACATTTTCACGGTCAACCACCAACCAGACCCGATTATCTTCATTGAAGATTTGAACGAATACAATAAAAAAGAAGGGTTGGCTCTCAACGAAAATGAGATTGCATACCTTGAAGGATTGGCAAAGAAACTTGGCAGAAAACTTACCGACAGCGAGGTATTCGGATTCTCACAAGTAAACTCCGAGCACTGCCGTCACAAAATTTTTGGTGGCAGTTTCGTCATCGACGGCAAGGAAAAACCATTTTCGTTGTTCAAAATGATTAAACAAACGACGGAACAGAATCCGAATCGTGTTGTTTCTGCATATAAAGACAATTGTGCCTTTATCCAAGGTCCTATGATTGAGCAATTTGCTCCAGAAACGCAAAACAAGCCTGATTATTTCACCATAAAAGATTACGAATCGGTAATTTCATTGAAAGCCGAAACGCACAACTTCCCTACTACCGTGGAACCATTCAATGGTGCTGCTACGGGAACGGGCGGTGAAATCCGTGACAGAATTGCGGGCGGAAAGGCAGCTTATCCGATTGCAGGAACAGCCGTGTATATGACTTCATATACTCGTTTGAACGATCCTGAACGTATTTGGGAAAATGCCACAAAACCACGTCCATGGCTATATCAGACGCCAAAAGACATTCTTATAAAAGCATCGAATGGTGCGAGCGATTTCGGTAACAAATTCGGTCAACCGCTTATCTGCGGTAGCGTGCTGACGTTCGAACATTTTGAGAACAACAAAAAATACGGCTTCGACAAAGTAATAATGATGGCTGGCGGTGTTGGCTACGCAAAGAAGAACGACAGTTTGAAAGACACGCCAGAAGTTGGCGACAAGGTTGTGTTGCTTGGTGGTGACAACTACCGCATCGGTATGGGCGGTGGCGCAGTTTCGTCGGTTGCCACAGGCGAATACAACAATGCAATTGAGTTGAATGCCGTTCAGCGAAGCAACCCAGAAATGCAGAAACGTGCCTACAATGCCATCCGCGCATTAGGCGAAATGGACGTGAATCCAGTCGTTTCCATCCACGACCACGGTGCTGGCGGTCACTTGAACTGTCTTTCGGAACTGGTTGAAGAAACAGGTGGAACCATACATATAAATAAACTGCCTATCGGCGACCCTACCCTTTCGGCTAAGGAAATCGTGGGTAACGAGTCGCAGGAACGTATGGGATTGGTGATGAAACAAGAAAATGTTGACTTGCTTTCGCAAATTGCAAGCCGCGAACGAGCTCCAATGTACGTAATTGGTGAAGCAACTGGCACTCACCAATTTACGATTGTGAATGACAAAACAGGCGAAAAACCAATCGACCTACAAATGGACGATATGATTGGTAATCCGCCAAAAACTATTATGAAAGATTCCACAGTTGAAGAGACTTTCAAGCCATTGAACGTAAATAAAGAAAATATTTACGAATATCTTAACCAAGTGCTTCAACTTGAATCAGTTGCATGTAAGGATTATTTGACAAACAAAGTTGACCGTTCGGTAACTGGTAAAATCGCCACGCAACAATGTACAGGCGAATTGCAATTGCCATTGAACGATTGCGGTGTTGTTGCAATTGATTATCAAGGTAAAAAAGGTATTGCAACTTCAATCGGCCACGCACCAGCAGTTGGTTTGATTTCGCCAGAAAATGGTTCAATTATGTCTATTGCCGAAGCATTGACAAATGTTGTTCTCACCCCAATTGAAGGCGGTTTGAAAGGCATTTCATTGAGTGCGAACTGGATGTGGCCATGTAAAAATGCTGGCGAAGATGCTCGTTTATATCGTGCCGTACAAGCAGCAAGCGATTTCGCAAAAGCGTTACAAATCAACATTCCGACAGGAAAAGACTCTTTGTCGATGACACAAAAGTACAAAGACGGTGATTCTGTATATTCACCTGGCACTGTGATTATTTCAACGGTAGGTGAAGTTCAAGATATTCGCAAGACAGTTACTCCATTTATTAAACCTGACGAAGATGCTGTTTTAGTGTATGTTGATTTCGGTAAATCAGGACAAAAACTTGGTGGTTCCACATTGGCACAAGTTGTAAACGGACTTGGCACCGAAACGCCTACGGTAACTGATCCTGCTTACTTTGCAAAGGCATTCAACGCGGTACAAAAACTCGTTGCCGAAGGTAAAGTTCTTGCTGGACACGACGTTTCTGCCGGTGGTTTAATCACGTGTTTGTTGGAGATGAATTTTGCCAACGCAAAAGGCGGTATGGCAGTTTGTTTGGATTATTTCAACAACGACAACGATGTTGAAGTGTTCTTCAACGAAAACCCTGCCCTTGTTCTACAAGTTGCCCCTGAAACTGTTGAAGAACTACAAGCCGAGGGCATTTCATGCTTCGCATTTGGTAGTTATAAAAGTAACAACGAAAATATTCTTGCGGCTTGGGTAGCAGATTCAATCCAAAACGGAATTTACGAATTCGACATCAACGAATGGCGCAGAACATGGTACAAGACTTCGTACTTACTTGACTGTGAACAAAGTGGTGCAGTAAAAGCAAAAGAACGTTTTGACTCGTTCGACAAGTCACCTTTGAAATTCTCGTTCCCGAACAATTTCAGCGGTCAAATTGCTCCGTATGGTATTGATTTACATAGAAAAACGAAGACGGGTGTTCGTGCAGCCATCATTCGTGAAAAAGGTGTGAACGGCGACCGCGAAATGGCGTGGTGTATGCACGTTGCAGGATTCGACGTGAAAGATGTCCACATGACGGACCTCATCACCGGGCGTGAAGATTTGACGGATGTGAATTTCATCGTATTTGTGGGTGGATTCTCTAACTCCGACGTGCTTGGTTCGGCAAAAGGTTGGGCTGGTGCATTCTTGTACAACGAAAAGGCAAAACAATCGCTTGACAATTTCTTTGCTCGCAAAGACACAATGAGTTTGGGCGTTTGCAACGGCTGTCAGTTAATGATAGAATTGGGCTTGATAAATCCAACCGATGCCGAAAAGCCACACATGGAACACAACGATTCACATAAATTTGAATCAGGTTTCTTGGGCGTAACTATCCAACAAAGTCCAAGTATCATGCTTAAATCATTGGAGAACAGTTCTTTAGGTATTTGGATTGCTCACGGAGAAGGAAAATTCAAATTCCCGTACGACAAGTCAAAATACAACATTGCATTGACGTACAATTACAGCACATACCCGGCAAATCCGAATGGTTCCGATTGGGACACGGCAGGTATCACGTCGAACGACGGCCGTCATTTAGCAATGATGCCACACCTTGAACGTGCGTTGTATCCTTGGAACTGGGCATATTATCCACAAGACCGCAAAAACGACGTGGTTACGCCGTGGGTAGAGGCATTCGTGAATGCACGGAAATGGATAGAAAAGAATAAATAAATCGTTAGACTTCTAACACACAAAGCAAAAAGTTGACTGATTCGTCGGTCAACTTTTTTTATGCACTACAGCAAAACATTATTGTTCCTCTGGAAATGTAACATACACTGAATCAATCGTGTATGCATAAAAGCGACCTAAGGCATCGCCTTCCAAATTTGATATAGGATTATCGGGGGCGGAAAACATTCCCGAACTTGAATTCGACAAGGCTAAGGTATTGTAGAATTCGTACGCCGCCTTGTCAATTGAACTGAGGTAAAGCCGCAACGTGTCGGTTGAGGAATAAGCACCCATAAGCGTCACCAATTGAATTGACTGCCCATCGAAATAACCATCATCGGTTACCGAACGGGAAAGCAAGGTGTCAGCGTGCCAAATATCAACTTTATAATAATTCAGAACTGACTTTATATCAGTCATATAGCCCAAAACATCGTACAATTTCTGTGTGCTATCCATCATCTCGGCAGGAATCCAGTCGGAAAATTCCGACTTTTGCACCATCACACTGTCCCACTTCACAATTTTTGGCATATACGAAGTCGCATGAATATTCTCATCGCCAATCATCACTTTGAGGTCGTAGGTTGTTTCCGCAGGGAAGTCCATCGTTGCCGAATAATATCCCGCAGAATCCTCGTTCAACGCCAATTGCGTGTCGTTAAACGAGAGATAAATGGTTGCTCCCGAAATATATGGAACGTTTTTAGGATTGAGATAACTTGTTGTTTTTGAAAGAATTACTTGTGCCTTTTGTGGCGAAACAGAAGCATCAACTACAATTTTTGGTTCAGCAGTGGTCAAATCAAAATCGTCCATCACTTCGGTACACGAACTGAACACAGCAACAAGTGAAACAAATAATATGGAGAGTGATTTTTTCATAGCCTAAAACTTACAATTCCATGAAACAGAAGGGATTATCGGGAACAACGAAACTTTTACCGCCTGCAACACATCGGGATTCTCCTCGTCAACCGGCTCAAAATAAATCATATAGGCGTTTTTCCGATTATACACGTTGTAAATTGAAAACGACAGCAACGACTCAAAACGTTCGGTTTTCGAAGTAAGATATGTCGCTCCTAAGTCCATACGGTGGTATGCAGGCATTCGGTAACCGTTTCGCTCGGTGTAGTACGAAACTGTCTGACCGTCAATCGTATATTTTCCCGAAGGATATGTAACCGCATCGCCCGTGGCATAAACCCACGTAGCCGAAAATTTCCATTTTTCGTTGAATTCATACATTGCCACAATCGAAACATCGTGTCGGCGGTCGTAGCGAACAGGATACCACGTTCCCGAATTGATGCCTTGGAATTGTTTTTCGGTTTTCGACAACGAATATGAAACCCAGCCAGTTAAATCGCCAAGATTCTTTTTTACAAACAATTCAAATCCATACGAACGACTGTGCCCGTACAACAAATAGGCTTCCAAATTTGCATTGAGAAAAATGTTCGTACCGTTCTCATAATCAATCTGATTGCCCATTTTTTTGTAATACACCTCAGCCGAAGTTTCGTACATATTATCGTTGAAATTTCGGAAATAACCAACCGAGACCTGCGAACATGTCTGCGGTTTCACTTTGTTGGAACTTGGCATCCAATAATCCGTCGGCATGGTAACGGTGGAACTCTGGATAAGATGAACGAACTGGCATGTGCGCGTATATGCCGCTTTAATGGAACTCACCTCATTTATTCTAAAATTCGCACTCACACGTGGCTCTAAATTGGGATAATATTTCACCAACTCGCCACGTTCATACACCGTGCTGTCAATTACTACATGCTCATCATCATAATCGTATTCCACAGCTTTGCCCACCCGAAAGAAATTTGAGAAACGCACACCATACTGCAATTTCACCACATCTCTAATATTCTGATTATTATCAACATACAAACTTGCCTCAAGCGCAGTTTGTTTCGGCAGCACTATCGGGTTTTCGAGCATTCCCGTTTCCAATTCTCCCGGTTGAAAGCGATGCACGGTTATATTTTCCCCAAAACGAAGTGTGTTGTTCGTTGTTCGATATTCAAAATCTTCCTTCCAATTCAAGTCGATGATTCCCGATTTAAGTTTAGCATCGACAATAGCCATATCGACCATCATTTTTGAATCGAAATGGCTGAAAATCAGTGACGAAACAGTCTTAAACCGTTCCGACGGCAAATGAATCAACGACAAAGTTGATGTAATGTTTCCCCCATCCATGCCAAACATATCGCGCAACATAAACACATCACGACCAATGTAGCCCGACAATTCTATCTTTGTTTTTTCATTCATCACATTGTCGAGTTTGTAGTTCACATCGTAAAAATGGAGTTTCGTACCTTTCATTGAATCATCGCGACGAAGTTTTAGGAACACGTCGGCATAAGTCCGTCGTGCGGCAACCAAGAACGAACTTTTTCCTTTTTGAATCGGACCATCAACCTCAACGTGCGACGAAATGGTACCAATGCCCCCCTGCCCGTGAATCACCTCCTTGCCTCCCTCCTGCATCGAAACATCGAGCACCGACGACAATCTACCGCCAAATTCCGCCGACATACTGCCTTTATACAATTTTGCATCACGGATAGCATCGCCATTGAATACAGAAAACATTCCCATCATGTGCGAAGCGTTATACACAGGAGCGCCGTCAAGCAAAATCAAATTTTGGTCGGAACCGCCACCTCGTACATAATAGCCACAGCCTCCCTCGCCGGCACTTTTCACGCCAGGCATGAGCTGCAAAGTCTTCAGCACATCGTTTTCGCCAAACAGCACAGGAACCATTTTTATTTCCTGCATACTCAACGTCTGCGCCCCAACCTGCGTCGATGATATATTGTAATCCTTTGCCTTGGAGCTAATCACCACATTATCAATATTGATGGCACTCGATGCCAAACGTACATTTTTCCGCATATTGTCGTTCAGCTGAATCGAAACAGAATTATCCTTATATCCAAGATATGAGTATTCTATTGTATATGAGCCTTTTGGCAACGAAATTGAATAGTGTCCCTTGGCATCGGTAAACGTTCCCACAGCCGTTCCGACCACCGAAACCGATGCTCCAACCAATTCAACGCCCGATTGAGAATCACGAACAGTTCCACTTACCGTAAACTGTTGAGCCACAAGCGAGATCGAAAGACAAAGAAGAATTATAATGGAATATATTTTTTTCATCAATAACGAATTGTAAAACATTGTTTTTCAATACCTTTTCTAAAAAACACCAATCCTTTTTTACAAATATCTATACTTATCCGCACCCGTTCGTCGGCTATGATTGTCTGCCATGCTTCGTACATTCCCTCACTCCAAGAAATATCATCAAAAATCAACACTGTATCGGCATTGCAATACGGATAAATCTGTTCAAAATACCGAAGTGTGGCTTCCTTCGTGTGATTGCCATCGATATAGGCACAATCCACATATTGAAGTTTACGCAACGCCTCGCCAAGTGTGTCGTCGAAATTACCGACCATAATCTGAGCCGAATTGATGCCGCACGCTTCCATTGTGTGAACCGCCTCATCTGCAATTGATTGCGAGCCTTCGAGCGAAATCAGTTTTGCCTCTGGGCAACCATACGCCAAATAGGCGGTGCCAATGCCCAACGAAGTGCCTAATTCAAGTATTGTGCGTGGTTGATAGCGTTTGGTAATGGCAAAAAGCAATCGTGCATATTTTCCACTCGATGCGCTTGTCCGGGCTATGTAGCTGATAGTTCGTGTATTGGATGATTTTCGTTTTGAGCCTGCTCCGAAATCAGTAATAACAATTTTTCGTGAATCAAGCATAAGCGCACGACGGCGATTTTCTATCGGTGAAAACACTGATTTCGAATACTTTGCCCTGAAAACAGACTGAACAAAATCAAACACAAACGGCGAATGTATTCTATGCCCATATTTATGTCCCGATGTGAGGAGATACTTGATTGTATGTTTTATAAGAAATAGGTTCATCCTTCTATTTTGGCAGTATCTTCAACTTGATACAAATACGAATGGCAATTGCAATCGTGTTTGATGTATTTATAGCGTTTCTTGGCAATTTTCGTTGCCCGTTGCGCATTCGACATTGGTTTGCACGATGCAAGCACAACGTTCATCACAAGAACTATCACAAGAAATTTCGCCAACGATTTTGCCATACCGTTCATTAGGTAGCTTGTAAAATTCGTGACAAATATATAAAATTATGGTATATTCGGTAAGAAATAAACGTTTTTGAATGATTTTGAATTTACCAGCGTAGAGATACACTATTGTGCATTGTTCTCTAAAAGTAATTTATTATTTTTGCTTATAAAACTTCATATTATGAAACTGAAATTGATTTATCCCCGTTGGAAAAAACTTCCTGGACAAACAACGTTCAACTTGCCTCCTCACGGACCTGTCGTATTTGCGGCGACACTTCCCGAATGGGTTGATGTTTCGTTCACTGACGAAAATGTCGAAGAAATTGATTGGGACGAAGAATGCGACATGGTTGCCATTTCCATGATGCTTTCAACGCAAGTAAAACGTGGTTGGGCTATTGCCGACAAATATCGTGCAATGGGCAAGCAAGTAATGTTTGGAGGTATTTCTACCATGCTTCATGCAGAAGAAACCATACAACATGCTGACTCTGTGTTTCTTGGCGAATCTGAAGGTCGTATGGAAGCCGTGATGGACGACTGGAAAAACGGGAAACTGAAAAAAGTTTACAATTATATGGGCAATATGCCCGACATTTCGTTGGTGGGTCCTGCCCGTCGCGATTTATACAAACGTGAACTCTACAACCACAAGGGCGTTCCCATGGTTGACCTGTTCCACGCTTCACGCGGATGCCGTTTCAGTTGCTACCCTTGCGCAGTTTCATATCTGGGTAGCCGTTGTTTCCGTCCCCGCCCTATCGATAAAACCATCGAAGACCTTGAAACGATTGACAACAACCGACTTTTCATAGTTGACAACTCGTTGGCACAAAACAAGGAATGGGAAATGCAACTTTTCAAAGAAATGATTCCTTTGAAAAAGAAATGGATAAGCCACACGATTGAAGACGATCCGCAAGTGCTCGATTTAGCCGCTCAAGCAGGTGCTTGGTACGTGTACCAGGCTGTGTACGACACATCGAAATATATCCGCGAACGTGTGAAACGCTACCACGACTACGGAATTGGCGTGGAAGGCACCATCCTGCTCGGTCTTGACAACCAAACCGAGGACGACATTAAACGACTGATTGACTTCTTGTTGGAGATAGATTTGGATTTGGCAGAATTCACCGTTCTTGCCCCGTTCCCACACACCAAGGCATACGACGATCTGCTCCGTCAGGGAAGAATCTTCGATTTCGATTGGGACCACTACAACGCAGGTCAAGTTGTATATCACCCGAAACACATGAGCGCAGAACGTTTGCAAGAGCTCTATGAATATGCGTGGAAAGCATTCTATCAAGATGAGACACAAGAGGAAAAGATGTTCAAACTCTTTACAAACGTCGTACTTCGCGAAATGAACGATGGCACATATCGTCCACGAAATCGAGAACTTGCAAACAAATCGTTTGGTAAGGATGTGGTAAGAACTATCAAGAGTTAAGTAAATTCCGTTATTGATATTTGTTTTACAATAACAGTCAAATTTCTTTGATATTTTCGTCTTTCGTTATGGGGATTGTCATGTTGATACCCCCTACTTACTTTTTATTTCTCTCGTCCCATTTCACGAATATATTGGCTAAAATTGTTCCTGAAATGGAATGCCATACACACGAAACTGCCGATACTATTGCGGCTTCGGGCAACGCTGCAAAATGTTTTGATGCAAGATTGGTTGCAAGCCCGGCGTTTTGCATACCAACTTCGATTGCTATGGTACGGTTCTTTGCAACGCCCATTTTTAAGGCTTTACCGACCAAGAATCCGAATACATACCCTAATGCATTATGACAGAATATAGCGACAAAAATTATCAAACCCGACGAGAAAAATTTGTCGCCATTTACCGCCACAACCCCACCGACTATACACGCCAATCCTATCACCGAGATTCCTGGCATTATTTTCCGAACTTCGATAAACGATTCTTTCTTTCCAAAGAAATAATTCAAAAAGAATCCAATTGTGACTGGCATTAACGTAACGAACAAAATCGAACGAAACATACCCCAAGCATCAACATCAATAGACTCCCCTGCCAACAGCAACACCAAAATCGGCGTAATTATCGGCGACAATAATGTTGTTACGGTTGTCATTCCGACCGAAAAAGCCACATCACCACGACATAAAAACGACATAATGTTAGAAGACACCCCACCCGGACAACAACCTACCAAAATCAAACCAACTGAAATTGCAGGACTAAGGCCACACAACTTTGTCAACGAGAACGCAATCAGCGGCATCAACGAATATTGGGCAAGCGCACCAACCAAAATATCCACAGGACGGGAAACCAATATCTTGAAATCATCAACAGTCAACGTGATTCCCATCGACAACATTATGATACCCAACACAATAGCTTGAATATCGCCTTTCACCCACAAAAAACAATCAGGAAAGAAATAGGTAAACAGAGCGACAAAAATTATAAATACTGAAGTATGATTTGACAATATTTCACTAAAACGCTGTAATGCTTTCATTTTCAACATTATTTATTTGAACCTCAAGAGGAAATTTTCTATAATGATATATCAGCAGCGATGCGGTCACAAGTGTGGAAAGGAAATCTGCCACAGGCATTGCGTACCAAACGCCATTCAGACCGTAGAAATACGGCAAAACCAGCACAAACGGTATCCAAAAGATGCACTGACGCGAAATCGACAAAAAAATCGCCGTTTTCGGCTTTCCAATTGATTGAAAGAAATTGGAAACCACCACCTGAAATCCTACCAACGGGAACATAATACTGTACAACCGCATTCCTGAGCGGATTAAATCGGCAAGTACAAAATCACTTGTGAAACAATACGCAATGCGATACGGCCACAACTGCATCACTACAAATCCTATCAACGTGACACCTGTACCAATACAAATCGTAAACCACAACGCCCGCACTACCCTATCGAAACGCCCTGCTCCTGAATTGTAGCCCACAATAGGTTGCATTCCCTGCGCTAAGCCCAAAACAACAACAACAACCAAATTAACCACTGTGCTAATCACCCCGTATGCGGCTATCGCATAATCACCGCCATAATTCCTTAACTGCCAATTACATATTGCAACGACCAAACAAGTTGAAATATGAATCAAAAATGGAGACAAACCAATTGAAAATATATGTTTCGCTATATTCCACTGAATATCAAACGAAAATCTTTGAAAATGCAAATGTGATTTTGTATTGAAAAAGTGTATCAACACCAATATCAATCCAGCAGCCTGTCCAAGAACCGTTGCGAGAGCCGCGCCTGATATTCCCATACCAATCTCATACACAAACAAATACACCAAAATCAAATTCACCGCCATCGTGAGCAACATTGCCCACATAGCTTTGGCAGGATAACACGAGGCACGCATTATCGCATTCAGGCAAAAAAACAATTGTGCTATGGGATTTCCAATTAAAATTATCCGCATAAAACTTCGTGCATACGGCAACGAAAGCGAGCTTGCCCCAAATAAACACAATATTTCGTCGAGAAATACCAACCCAATAATGGAAACGAGGGAACTAACCAACACGGAAAGCAGAACAGCATTTCCGAGCGTCAACAACGAATCGTGCGTCCGTTTTTCGCCCAGCCGAATAGAAATAATTGCCGCCGCGCCTGTACTAATCAGCGTTCCCAAGGCTGTGCACACGTTCATAAACGGCAACGAAACCGTGATTCCCGAAATCGCCAATGGACCAACTATCTGTCCAACAAAAACCCTGTCAATTATATTGTACAACGAAGTGGCAACGGTAGCTATAATCGTCGGCAACGAGTACGCCCACAAAAGCGAACCAATGCTTTTGCTTCCCAATTCCTTGTCAACCGTGCCTTCTACAAATATTGATGCCAAAGTTTCAATTTTTTCACCGCAAATGTAGGAATTTTATTGAGTGAGGAATATATTTTCCCAGATAATGCTAATACAAAAGCCAATATCCTTTGCCTTTAGGGGCAACTTGCAATGCCGGCATCGGTAAATGATAGAAATTTAGATATTTACAGATATAGTAGCATATTTGTTTCTTTTGGAACAATTTGGTAAGATTCAAATCAAAACCGAGATACATTTCAACTTGCTCACGTTTACTTGCATCGAGAGTCTTTAAATTATTCGTACTCAACGCTATGGCAAAATCTATACAATAAGGAAATTTGTATTTTGGTTTATTTTTACAAAACAAATTCGCCCAATCCACCGTCATCCAAAAATACTGACGGTCGTAGTCGTCAATAAAAAAATACTCCGACTTGGAACCTTTTTCAACTTTGTATTTGTAGTATTCCGTATTGTAGGAATAATTCCAGTCATAACTCCATTTGAAATTAAAATTTTGGAATACAGGAACTTTTGCCTGCAACACTGGATAAAAAGCCCCCAGTACATTTGCCATTTCATCGTACACGCTGAAACCCCAGAAAGGAGCGAAACCATCTTTTATTTCAATGACAGTCGCATTCAACACGGAAAGCCCAGCCCCACCGAACAATGCCCAATTTTCGGAGACATGCGTCAAACGCAGAATGTCGGAAAATGCCCTAGATGCCAAACATGAAGCGGAAAAATGCCCCATTTTATCCAGATTGAGCGCATATTTCAAATCTTTGCCATCGTCGAAATGGAAGCCTTTGTTGTTCTCGCTCCACCACGCATTGTGCATATACACATAAACGCCAACAAGAGCCACAGGTGTAACCGCTCCCACTGTCACCAAGCCAGCCACATTCACTTTTCGGGTTGTATCGGAAGTATGGGAATACGTGTCGTTTTCCTGTGAAAAAACCAACGAGGAAAACAGACAAAAACAGACCGCCACTATTGCAATTCTATTTTTTGCCATTCTTTTGCTGTTCCCATTGTTCTGCTATCTCGCACAATTCGGCATACCAAGCCTCCCCATATTTGCGAATCAATGGTTCTTTTAGAAACTGATATACTTTGAGTTTTTCCTTTTGACCTTTGCAGATTGCATCGGAGCAAACATTCCACGAATGGAAGTTCAACGCCTCAAAATCACGATATTGATGACAACGGATTGGATATAAATGACAGGAAATCGGTTTCTGCACTGCGATTTTTCCGTCACGAAACGCGTGTTCTATCGCACAAAACAACATTCCGTCGCGATGTTCCGTAAACGCACATTCCCCACCATCAACCAGCATGGTGACCTTTTCACCTTCCTCATCGAAATAAAACACTCCCTTTTCTTTCAGCACCGATTGATTTTTCGGCGACAAATACGAAAAAATTGCATCCAAATTATCCTGATAATCCTTTATCTCTGAATCAGTTATAGGAGCACCAGCATCGCCTTCCACGCAACAAATTCCCTTGCACTTCGACAAATCACAACAGAATTCTTTTTCAAGAACATCAAGACTAACCAGCTGACCTCCAATTTGAATCATATAATTATGGTATATAAACCTCCAACAAACTGGCTTCGCCACGTGGAGTAAGTTTCACCGAATGTAACGCAGCAGGAATCAGCACCGTTTCCCCCTTAGTGATTTGTTCCTCGTAGGAACCACCAAAATCAATAGAAGCAGAGCCTTCCATACACATATAAATCACAAACGAATCGAGAGAATAATAATCTTTTTCGACCACTTGATTGAATCGAAGCAAATTCGTTTGAAAATATTGGCAGGAAACCAATTCGTTTGTGGCGTTTTGTTTCTCCGTGTAATGCGTTTTGTAGTCATCTTGAGCCGTGTAATCAATCACATCCATTGCCAAGCCAAGATGCAGTTCACGCGAATTTCCATCAGCATCCACACGATTCCAATCGAAAATTCTATACGTAATATCCGATGTCTGCTGAATTTCGGCAACCAACAATCCTTTTCCGATGGAATGAACCCGACCTGCCGGCAAAAAGAACACGTCTCCCTTCTTAGCTATCTCACTATGAAGCAATTGCGGTACTTTTCCTTCTTCTATCGCCTTTGAAAACTCTTGTTTCGACGAATCTTTCTCGAATCCAATAATAAGATTTCCACCTTCGTCGGCATCCATCACGTACCACATTTCCGTTTTACCGTACGCTTTATGCCGTTCCTTTGCTACCGCATCGTCGGGATGAACCTGAACCGAAAGCAAATCGTTTGTATCGAGGAATTTAACCAACAGCGGGAACTCAATGCCAAATTTTTCGTACACCTTCTGCCCCACAATCTCATCCATGTAAACCTCGATAAGTTCTTGTAAATCATTTCCTTTCAAATATCCATTCGATACCACGGACACATTATCCTGCACTGCCGAAATTTCCCAACTTTCGCCACAGGTTTCGGATTTCACGTCTTTTCGACCTAAAATCGTACGGAACTTGTTACCTCCCCAAATCTTATCTTTGTAGATATGTTGAAATTTAAGCGGATACAGCATAGTCTTAATTTTATTGTTTCTTTCCACATAAATGCAGCACATGTCCCATCTTTTCCATTTTCGTCTGCATATAGTGTTCATTAAACTGATTTACAGGTATTTCGATAGGAACATTCTCCACGATTTTCAACCCATAGCCTTCGAGTCCCACACGTTTTTTGGGATTATTGGTCATCAGGCGGATTTTCGATACGCCAAGTTCGTGCAAGATGGTTGCCCCCACGCCATAGTCGCGTTCATCGGCGGCAAAGCCCAGACGAAGATTTGCGTCAACAGTATCAAGTCCTTCTTCCTGCAATTTATAAGCGGCAATCTTATTCATCAACCCGATGCCACGCCCTTCCTGGCTCAAATATACCACAACGCCCTTGCCTTCTTTTTCGATGGTTTCCATTGCCTTATGGAGTTGCTCTCCGCATTCGCAGCGCATTGAACCGAAAATATCGCCAGTGGCGCACGACGAGTGCATACGCACCAAAATTGGTTCGTCTTTTTCCCATGTACCCTTAATAAGTGCCACATGTTCCAAACCGTTGGATTTCTGACGGAACGGAATCAGACGGAAACGGCCATATTTTGTCGGCAAATCAACTTCAACGCCTTTTTCCACAATAGATTCCTGTTTCAAACGATAGGCAATTAAATCTTTAATTGAGATAATCTTCAAATCGAACTGTTTGGCGATTTCCATCAACTGCGGCAGACGCGCCATTGTTCCGTCTTCATTGATAATTTCAATCAAAGCTGCGGCTGGATACAATCCCGCAAGACGAGCCAAATCAACTGCCGCCTCGGTATGTCCGGCACGGCGGAGAACCCCACGGTTACGGGCACGGAGCGGATGAATATGTCCTGGGCGTGCCAAATCCGACGGTTTTGTCTCCGGATTCGCCAACGCACGGATTGTCATAGCTCTATCGTACATAGAAACACCTGTGGTACAACCACTTCCAATTAAATCAACCGTAATGGTAAACGGCGTTTCGTGCAACGAAGTGTTGTTGGCAACCTGCATCTGCAATTCCAATTCCGCACAACGGTCTTCGCTAATCGGGGCACAAAGTTCCCCACGACCGTTTCGAATCATGAAATTCACTTTTTCGGGAGTGACTTTTTCCGCCGCAATAATGAAATCACCCTCATTTTCACGGTCTTCGTCATCAACCACAATCACAAAATTTCCTTTCTGGAATTCCTGCAACGCCTCTTCTATCGTATCAAGTTTATACTGATTTTCGTTTTGTTCTTTCATTGTCATTCAAAAATGCATGGCAAAGGTACGATTTGAGAGTGATAAGAACTAAAAAAATTGGAAAAAGTTTTTGGTATAACACAATATTTTATTACCGCACCACATATTCCTTCAGCCAATTCGTAAAAATCCAATCCCTGTCGGCTTTCCACGAATAGTTTACCGGACAATTCTCGTCGTTGTTTTCAAAATAATTAAACGGGAACATTGGATTTTTGCCATTTTCACGGTCACGGTTGAACTCGGCACGGATTCGGTCACGGGCGTATTCGGGATGACTGATGGCAAAAACTTGCTTACCTCCATACGCAACCGCAAGCCCGGGTCCCGTAACAGGCGACTCAGCAATGATTGTAACATCCGGAACAGCCGCCAATTCATCGTGGGCAATATACCACGGACGGCTCACCGGCAAAAGAATATCGGTATGCGACGGATTTACAAGCGGGCTTGTTGTATCGAGTATTTTGTGGGGATAAATTCCACTCCACTGAAAACTATTTCTTTTAAAATGAATATTCCAATTGTAATAAATCCGAGCAAATGCCGACCAGCAAATGTACAACGTTGATTTCACATGTTCGTCGGTCCAACGGAAAAACACGCACAACTGCCGCCAGTACACAATTTCCTCATATTCAAAGCGTTCAAAAGGCGCACCATTGATAATCATTGCATCGTAACGTTCACCCCGCTCCATAATTTCCGCCACATCTGTATAAAATGTGTCCATATACGACTGGGGCGTGTGCTTGTAAAACAAATTGCTCATTTTCACAAGCGTAACTACTATTGGAACATCAACAACATCAAGCGCACGATAGAGTTCCGCCTCCGCATCTTCCTTATCGGGCATCAGATTGAGAATCAACATCTTAATGGCATTCTGTGGCACGTTCGTATCATCGCACATACGTACATTTTCCGCACCCAGCGTCGAAATAAGAGGAAGATTTTTCGGAACAAATATCATATCACCTTTTTGAAAACGAGGGCAAATCTACAATTTATTGGGATTTTTACATAATTCAAAAGTAATAATACACGAAAAGAAAATTTTTTCGTTTGATTTCATATTTTTGTAAAAACAATTTGAATTATGAAATTAAACGGACGACGCGAAAGCAGTAATGTAGAAGACCGCCGAGGCGGTATAAGAGGAACATCAAGAGGCACAACCAAGGCAGGGCTTGGCTTGGGAGGAATAGTTCTTATAGCCGTAGTTACCTTTTTAATGGGAGGCAACCTATCTGATGTCATCACCAATGTGATGCAAAGCGGAGGGACAGAAATGTTCCAACCGACGCAACAAGGCAACGCCACGTTTTCGGCTGAAGAAGAGGAACTTGCAAAATTTTCCCGTCAGATTCTTGCTGGTACGGAAGACGTTTGGTCAGCTATTTTCAAAAAAATGGGAAAGACATATACCCCACCAACATTGGTGTTGTTCACAGGCTCGGTGAATAGCGCCTGCGGCGCGGCAAGTTCGTCGGTAGGACCATTTTATTGTTCCGGTGACCAGAAACTCTACATCGACCTTTCATTTTTTACCCAAATGAAAAAACAACTCGGAGCCGACGGCGATTTTGCCTACGCCTACGTGATTGCACACGAAGTCGGGCACCATGTGGAAAATCTTCTCGGTTCGCTCTCCGAAGCGCATAACCAAATGAATCGGGTAAACAAAACCGAAGCAAATAAAATCAGTGTCCGTTTGGAACTCCTCGCCGACTACTACGCCGGTGTTTGGGCGCACTACGACAACGAAAGATATCAGTCACTCGAAGAGGGCGACCTTGAAGAAGCGATAGACTGCGCACAAAAAATCGGGGACAATTACCTGCAAGAAAAAGCCAGAGGCTACAGCCAGCCTGAAAGTTTCACGCACGGGACATCAAAACAAAGAATGAAGTGGCTGAAATTAGGCATACAAACGGGCGATTACACACGGACAACATTTGGAATACCAGAAAAAGACTTATAATCAGCACAATACACTTCTCGACATTCCTATAAAAAAGATGCCTAACGGATAGCGAAACAAAAATTTATATATATTTGTGGCGATTAAAAAACTTAATGTTATGAAACGTATAAAAACATTTTTAGTCCTCTCGTTGGCAGCATGTACGCTCGCCAATGCGCAAGAAACTTGTCAAACACAAGGCGAGAAAAAAACAACAAAGTTTGATGAATGGTTTATGGACGGCTGGGGCGTAAACGCCAGCTTCGGACCAACATTCTTCTTTGGTGATGTGTCGATGAGCAAAGCGAATGACATTCGCGCGATTATTGACATCGGTGTTCAAAAAGAACTTACTCCATATTTATATTGGAGATTGAACGGCTCGTACGGAAACCTTAAAGGTACAAAAGATGAATACGAAAGTGGCGGCGCCGCAAATCTCACATTCACAAACAAATTCACAGAAATTAACACAACGTTGAAATTGGATTTGTTCGGATTCAACGAAGATTTAAGAGCAAAGAAAGTTGCTCCTTACGTATATGCAGGAGTTGGATTGATGAACTTCCGTAGCAAATTGAAAAACTCTGAATCAGGAGCGAAAATTGCTTCGTTTGGTTACAATGGAAACACTGCAACTACAGCGACACATGAACTCGAATTCCCTGTTGGACTTGGTTTGGAATGCAAAGTTAATCCAGCATTATCGTTCACTGTGGATGGTGGTTTAACATTTGTAAAATCAGACAAAGTTGATGCTTGTGTATCGAACAACAACGACAAAATGTTACAAGATATGTTCAGTGCAGTAAAAGTTGGTTTCGTATATAAATTCGGTAACCGCGACTGCGACAACGATGGCGTTGTAAACCGCAAAGATAAATGTCCAGGTACTCCAGCCGGTGTAGCAGTTGACGAACACGGATGTCCATTCGATCAAGATGGCGATGGTATTCCTGACTTTGAAGATAAATGTCCGAACACTGCCGGTCCAACTCAATACAGTGGTTGCCCTGATTCCGATGGCGACGGTATTCCAGATCCTGACGATAAATGTCCGAACGAAACTGGTTTGGCTGAATTCAATGGCTGTCCTGACACTGATGGCGACGGTATTCCTGACTATGACGATAAATGTCCGAAGGAAGCTGGTTTGGCTGAATTCAATGGTTGCCCTGACACCGATGGCGATGGCATTCCTGACTACGACGACAAATGTCCAAAAGCTGCTGGTACAGCTCAATTCGAAGGTTGTCCTGACACCGATGGCGATGGCGTTCCTGACCACGAAGACAGATGTCCGAAAGTTGCCGGTATCAAGTCAAATATGGGTTGCCCTGCCGTTAAGAAAGAAGTGTTGAAGATATTCGAAAAAGCTTTGACTGGTATTCAATTTGAAACAGGTAAGGCTGTTATCAAACCTACATCATTCAAGATTCTTGACGATGTGGTAAAAGCAATGAAAGAAAACCCAGAATATAACTTGGAAATCAATGGTCACACCGACAACGTTGGCGATCCAGCTAAGAACTTGAAATTGTCGGAAGACAGAGCAGCATCGGTACGTAAATATTTGATTGACAAAGGCGTAGAAGATGTACGTATGGTTTCTCACGGTTATGGTGACACTCAACCAGTTGCCGACAACAAAACAGCTGCCGGTAAAGCTAAGAACCGCCGTGTTGAATTCAAGGTTGTATTCAAACAAATCGAGGTAATCGAAGAAAAACAATAATAGTTTTTCCTCCCCAAACAAAAAAGCCTAATCGAATTGATTAGGCTTTTTTGTTTATGTAAGAGCACGTTACGTCGAAATTTTCTATTTTTTTTATCAAATTTTAAAAATAAGTGTAGATTTGCCAAAAATTTTAAAAGTTATTAGCAATGAAAAGAATTGTATTAAACATCGCTCTTCTTGCAACAGCAGTACTTGGTACGCTCAGCGTTTCAGCACAAGAAGAAACAAGTAGTTGTCAAACACAATGCAATGTTGGATTGGAAATCAAATCTTCTGAGATTTGGCGTGGACTTATGCTTGGTTCTGGACCAGCATTCAAACCAACTTTCGAAATCAAAGCTGGTGGATTTGCAATTGGTGCAGAAGGTACAATGTGTACGGGTGAAAAACTAGGATTCGAAAGCAACATCTTTGCTAAATATCGTTTTCCATTCGACTTAACCCTTGAATTAACCGACTATTACGAAGGTGGAAACTGGTTGGGCGTAAACTTCGACAATATCGCAAAAACCCACACTATTGAACCAGCAATCCGTTACGATTACGGCAAATTGCAGTTCTTTATCGCTTTGAACTTTATGGAAGATAAAGAAATGGACTTCTATGGTGAAGTTTCTTACGATTTCGATATCTTCAAATTGACTCTTGGCGGTGGTGATGGTATCTACACAACAAGTCCAGTTTGGAACAATGGCGGTGACTTCGCTATCTGCAACATCGGACTTTCTAAATCAACAGCTATCACTATCAACGACAAATTCTCACTTCCTATTGAAGGTGGTGTAGCGTTGAACCCTGCTATTGAACGTTTCTACGCTTACGCAGCAATCAAGTTTGCAAAATAAACGTAGGATTTCATACGAAATATAAGAAGCCTCGATTCTATCGGGGCTTTTTTATTTTTATTACGAATTCGCATACATAAATTTGATTTTCCGTATTGGTATAATTGTAAATTGCTGTACTTTTGTTGAAAATTGAACAGAAATGGATTTGCAATCCCCACAAAAAGAAATCTACGCGAAAGAACGATTTTCGGCGATGCAGGCGCAGAGATTGGCGCAGGAAATCGCCTTCGGTCCCGTTGTGTTCCAAGTTTCCCGCCTCATGGTGAAATTTGGCATATTCCAAATGCTCGACGACAACAAAAATGGACTTTCCATGGAAGAAATCGTCGAAAAAACGAAACTTTCGCGCTATGCAGTGCAGTGCCTACTTGAATCGTCGTTGACAATAGGCACAATTTTACTCCGCGACAACAAGTTTTTACTTGCCAAGGCGGGATGGTTCCTGATTCACGACGATATGGCACGTGTAAATATGGACTTCAACCACGATGTGAACTATCTTGGATTGTTCAACCTTGAAGAAGCATTGATAAACGGCAAACCAGAAGGGCTAAAGGTATTCGGCACGTGGAAAACAATCTACGAAGGACTTTCGCAACTGCCCCAACAAGTACAGAAAAGTTGGTTCGGCTTCGACCATTTCTATTCCGACAATTCATTTCAACAAGCATTGGAGATTGTGTTTGCCAACAAACCAAAAACATTGCTTGACGTGGGTGGAAACACCGGACGCTGGGCCATGCAATGCGTTGGCTACGACAGCGATGTAAAAGTCACGATTATGGATTTGCCACAACAGCTGGCAATGATGCGCGAACAAACGAAGGGTAAACCAGGAGCCGACCGAATTTTCGGACATGGTG
Source organism: Bacteroidales bacterium (assembly GCA_017552705.1). Classification (GTDB taxonomy): domain Bacteria; phylum Bacteroidota; class Bacteroidia; order Bacteroidales; family UBA1715; genus UBA1715. Next base: position 12,504 of record JAFZOY010000094.1, on the reverse strand, counting down.
CCGATTTGTTGAATCCCGACGTTCCGTTCCCGACCAATTTCGATGCTATCTGGATGAGCCAGTTCCTCGACTGTTTCTCCGAAGACGAAGTAACAAGCATTGTGAGCCGTGCGGCAAAATCAATGACGGCCAACAGCCGCCTGTACATTATGGAAACGCTGTGGGATCGCCAACGCTTTGAAACCGCTTCGTACTGCCTTGCACAAATCAGTTTGTATTTCACGGCATTGGCAAACGGAAATTCAAAAATGTATTATTCGGGCGATATGATCCGTTGCGTTGAAAACGCCGGCCTCAAAATCGAGACAATCCACGACGGACTTGGCCTCGGACACAGTATTCTCGTTTGTAAACTCTAAAACAATGACCGAAACACCAATTTTGGAACTTATCCCCCAACGTCCGCCATTCGTAATGGTTGACAAACTTATATATTTCGAAGGGAAAATCGCAAAAACGCAATTCACCATCACCCCTGACAATGTTATGCTTGCCGACGACGGCACTCTCTCTGCGGGTGGAATAATTGAAAATATGGCTCAAACTTGCGCGGCAAGAATTGGCTACATCAATAAATTCTTGGAATCAAAGACAGTGAAAATCGGTGTGATTGGTTCCATTAAAAACCTGACTATCAATTCATTTCCAAAAGCTGGTGACGTTCTCACAACAACCGTGGAGGAAACATTCAGCGGTATGCTGAATATGACGATGCTCAACGCAAAAATCGAATGCGAAGGAACTATCATTGCCGAAGGAGAAATCAAAGTCGCATTAACTGATAAAGAAAGTAACTAATGGAAAATCAACAAGTTGTGCTACAAGCAGAGAAAGACATTGATATTCGTTTCAGCGAAGTCGATGCCATGCAAATTGTGTGGCACGGCTCATACGCACTGTATTTTGAAGACGCACGCGAAGAATTTGGCCGAAAATATAAGTTGGAATATATGCGTATGTATGAATTTGGATTCTATGCGCCACTTGTTGAACTAAAATTCAACTACAAACGGCCACTCAAATATCAAGACAAGGCTCGAATTAAAATCACGTTCCGAAATACAGGAGCTGCAAAACTAATTTTCGACTACGAAATCTACGACAGAACCACAAACGAACTTTGTGCCACAGGACACACCGTTCAGGTATTTCTCGACACGAACTACAATCTTATGTGGACAATTCCTCCATTTATCAATGAATGGAAGAAAATGAACGGCATAGAAGTGTTATAACATCACCGAACCATATAATACAAATCGGCCAGATTCCGTCCCCAGTGGTCGTAATCCAATCCACAGCCAACAATCCATTTGTCCTTTGCAATCACCAATGGCTGATTCGCCACATTGTACCGAACCGAATCAACGCCCTCGCGGATACACATCGGGCACACAAGAACCCGTTCCGCATGTGCAATTCGGGAACACCAATCCATCATATATTCAATGGTTTTCCCCGAATCAATGAAATCCTCAAGAATCACCACCATTTTTCCTGAAATATTTTCCTCATCAGGCATCGACAACGTGGTGATGGCATTCCGTGTAGTACCCAAATAACTTTTCAACAAAGCATATTCTATATCGAACACACTGGCAGGAAAGCGGTCAAATATACGCTGCGAAAACCAATTAGCGCCATTCGCCATAACCACAAACACTACATTCGAGCCAAGCGACTGAATCACACCGCACGTCTGCTCCACTACACCCTGTATTTGTTCGCCCGATACGAGCAATTCAAATCGAGAATCTTTTATATTCATAACACCCATTGCATTTTCTTACAAAAATATGAACATCTTTTTCATTCTGTTTGAAATCTTTTCACAAATCCATTTTGAACACGTTATATTTTGTATTTCTTTTGCATTGCTAAATGATTCACTATAAGAATGATTTATCAGATTTCACACAATATCATTTCGTCGCTTGGATTCACATCGGAGGACAACTACCGTGCGGTGAAAAGCGGAAAGACCAACCTAACGCTACAAGACAAGGCATTTTCGTTGCCCGAGCCATTTTTCGGTTCACTCATCAATGAGGAACTGCTTGATGCGGAATTTTCGATAATCAACACAAAATCAATCCGTTATACAAAATTTGAAAAAGCGGCGATTCTCAGTGTATATAAAGCCTTGCTGCAAACCAACATCGCCGCCGATGCGCCAAACGTGCAATTCATTCTTTCTACCACAAAAGGTAACGTGCATTTGCTTGAAAACCTCGACGGATTCGATGCAGAACGTGTATATCTTTGGAAATCAGCCCAATTGATTGCCGAGTTTTTCGGAAACAAAAATGAACCGATTGTAATTTCAAACGCTAGTATTTCAGGTGCATCAGCACAAATTACCGCAAAACGGATGTTGGAAGCGAATGAATGCGACTATGCCATTGTGGTTGGAGCCGACATGCTTTCGAAATTTGTGGTTTCCGGTTTCCAATCATTCAAAGCTCTGTCGCGCGAATTGTGCAAGCCATACGACAAAAACCGTGTCGGACTGAATTTGGGTGAAGCCGCCGCGACAATCATTTATGGCAAAACCGCCCAACAATTACCTGCCGATACAATTGTTCTTGCCGCCGGAGCTATGGCAAACGATGCAAACCATATATCGGGACCATCGCGGACTGGTGCAGGATTATTCCTTGCCATTCAAAAAACAATGGAAGACATTCAACCAGAGGAAATTGCGTTCATTAACGCACACGGAACCGCAACCGCCTACAACGACGATATGGAATCGTTGGCACTGACCAGCGCACATCTCAACAATCGCCCTATCAACAGCCTAAAAGCGTATTTCGGGCACACGCTCGGAGCGGCTGGCGTGTTGGAATCAATTATTTCGTCGTTGGCTATAATTGACAATACGATTCTGAAAACCAACAATTTACAAGAACAAGGAACGGTTGCACCACTCAATACTCCAACCGAAAACCAACATTGCAACGAACACGCATTCCTCAAAGTTTTATCAGGTTTTGGAGGAAGCAACGCCGCATTACTGTTTAAGAAAACCAAATAACACCAATGAACGCAGGCATCACATCATATTGCAGAATCACAAACGACAAAGTAATTGTCAACGCACAAACGATTGACGTGCCACGCACCGACTCGTCGTGGTTAAACGACATATACCACGCCGCCAATATTTCCTATCCCAAATTTTTCAAAATGGACAATTTGGCCAAAGCAGGTTTTTTGGGAGCGGAACTCACATTACAAGACGTGGGAATCGACAAGACCGAACCAAAGAAAAACATCGCCGTGGTGTGTTGCAACCGCAGTTCCTCGCTCGACGACGATACCGCCTACCAACAAACCATACAAAATCCGGCAGATTATTACCCATCGCCTGCTGTGTTTGTCTATACCCTTGCCAACATTGTGACAGGTGAGATTTCCATCAGAAATAAAATCATGGGAGAAAGCGCTTTTTACGTTATGGAGCACTGTAATCCACAAAAATTTTGTTCCTTTGTACGTGGAGCATTTTCCGACAAAACTATAGATGCTTGTTTGTGCGGTTGGACAGAATACAACAACGGAAATTGCGATGTTTTGTTTTTGTTTGTCACACGTAACGAACTGAACGACTTGGAATTAAACATAGAAAAACTATATAGATAATGGAAGAATTGATTACAGAATTAAAGAAAGAAATCATCGATGTTCTCAATCTTGAAGGAATGACACCTGACGACATCGACAGCGACGCACCTATGTTTGGCGACGAAGGTCTTGCTTTGGATTCAATAGACGCGTTGGAACTGATTGTTCTTTTGGAAAAAAACTATGGCATTAAATTGGCAAACGCCGCAGCTGGTAAGGAAGTATTCAAATCTGTCCGCACCATGGCGGAATACGTTTCGAAAAACAGAACAAAATAGTCAATGGCAGATAAATTGGTTGTAACCGGAATGGGTATCATTTCGGGACTTGGCGTAGGGAAAAACGACACTCTACAGGCTTTGTTGGCAGAGAAATCGTCGGTTGGAACGATTACACACCTGCAAACAACGCATACCGATATTCCCGTAGCCGAAGTCAGGATGACAGACGATGAAATGAAATCAGCGTTGGACATTCCTCAAAACCAATTAGTTACACGCACGCCTCTTATGGCGATGGTTGCGGCAAAAGAAGCCATCCAACAGGCTCAACTGCAAAAACAGAAACCAAAACGCATCGCATTTATAAACGGGACAACCGTTGGTGGCATGGAGAAAAGCGAGCTATTCTACCGCGATTTCCTTGACAATGAGCAACATAAAGAATTCATTGCGGCACACGACTGCGGTGCAGGAACTGATGCCGTGGCTGATTATTTCGGAATATTTGATGTTACAACCACCATATCCACTGCTTGCTCATCGGCTATCAACGCACTCATTATTGGCGCAAACCTCATAAAAACAGGTAAAGTTGACGCTGCCGTTGTGGGCGGAACGGAGTGTTTGAGCAAATTCCACCTAAATGGGTTCAACACGCTGATGATTCTCGATAGAGAACCATGTAAACCGTTTTCCAAAAACCATGTGGGATTAAATTTAGGCGAAGGTGCGGCATATTTAGTGCTCGAAACGGCTTCAGCGGCGCAAGAACGAGGGGTTCAGGCCCTTTGCGAACTGAACGGCTACGCAAACTTCTGCGACGCATTCCACCAAACAGCCACATCACCCAACGGACAAGGCCCATTCCTCGCAATGCAGGGGGCTCTCGCCGATTCAAACCTACAACCGTCCGACATTGATTACATCAGTTGTCACGGCACAGGAACAGGCAACAACGACACCACCGAAGGTATCGCCATAACAAGGGTTTTCGGTGAACATATCCCCGACTTTTCGTCAACCAAGGCATTCACCGGACACACTACAAGCGCCGCAGGAAGCGTGGAAGCGGTGATTTCCATTTTGGCGTTGCAAAACAATTTCGTTCCCGCAAACTTGAATTTCACAGAAAAAATGGACGAAGTTGACATTGTGCCGGTAACAAAAACTAAACACAAAGAAATCCAGCACGTTATGAATAATTCATTCGGTTTCGGAGGAAATGATTCTTCGTGTATTTTCTCAAAAATCAAATAGTTATGGATATTTTCATTCAATCGGCTGCACATATTTCCATTCAAAATCCTCTCTGCGAAGATTGGTTTGAAAATCCTATTCCTCATACCGAAGGCTACAATCGCTCCATAGAGCCCGACTACAAACCGTTCATCAATCCCATTGCGGCACGCAGAATGGGAAAACTAATCAAACGTGCTATTGCGACATCTGTTTCGGCAATACAATCCGCTGATTTAGAACAAGTTGACGCAATCATCACTGGTACTGGGCTTGGCTGTATAGAAAACACCGAAAAATTCCTTTCGGCTATGGTCAACGAGGGTGAACAATTCCTCCAACCGACATTTTTTATGCAATCAACACACAATACTATCAGTTCGCAAATCGCTCTGCATCAGAAATGCAACGGTTACAACTGCACGTATTCGCACCGCGGAACATCGTTTGAAAGTGGTTTGTCGGACGCACTGCAACAAATGTTGCTGGGACGAATCAACAACGCCCTTGTCGGCGGACACGACGAAATGACTCCCGACTACTATAACATGCTCGGAAAAATCGGCTATTGGAAACAAGGCGAGATTTCGGAACAAACACTAAAACGTTCTAATACAAAAGGTTCCTTTGCAGGAGAAACCTCGGTTGCTCTGGTGGTAGGTACCACGCATACGCAACATTCGCTCTGCAAACTCCGCGATGTGGATTTACTCTATAAACCATCGTCCGAATCGTTGAAACAAGCGGTGGAACGTATGCTACAGCAAGCAAATCTACACGTTTCCGATATCAACGCTGTGATGCTTGGCACAAGCGGTGATTGCGATTTCGACGAGACATACAAACGATTCGCACAAACAAATTTCCCCAATACACCAACGCTTTGGTACAAACATCTGTTCGGAGAATCGTTTACGGCAGCGGCTTTCAGCGTGTATGCGGCAGCTACCTGCTTATCGAAAAAACACGTTCCGCAACATTTGGTGTATAACACGCCGAAACCTTTGGAACAACCACATAACATATTGATATATAATCACTTCCAAAACATAAACCATTCTCTAATTCTATTGTCGCAATGCTAAGGCTCGTCATTCTTTCCATAATACAATCGTTGTGCCTTGCTTCGGGACAAGTGTTTTTGAAATTGGCGATGGTCAAAATGGAGAAATTTTCGTGGACGTGGAGTTATTTTTACAGCCTGCTCACAAATTGGTGGTTCCTGCTCGTGGGCATAACAATGGGAAGCGCCACAATACTTTGGCTGCACATACTCAAGCACTACCCGCTTTCGTCGGCATATCCAATGACATGCTTGAGTTTTGTGTTCGGTCTGTTGTCCGCTTGGATATTTTTAGGAGAATCGATTCCGCTTACCCGATGGCTCGGAGTTGGTATAATTATTGTTGGTGTTTTTTTTGTAGCTAAATAATTGATTATGAGAAAAATCCTAACGATAGTTTTCGCCTTATTCATTTCTGTTTCAGCATATTGCCAACAAAAAGAAATATATTTACAAGGTAAGTTAACAGGTTTGAACCACGAAGATATTATTTGGGAAATTTCAACCGCCGCAAAAAAAACAAACACACTTTACTGCGAGTTTGTGCAAGAAAAAACAAGCACATTGGTTGCAGAAACAGCAATATCGAAAGGAAAAATGTATTTCAAATCGCCACATTCGCTTCGCTGGGAATATGTGTCGCCACAGGCATCGGCGTTGATTGTGAACAACAACGATGTGGCACTGAAAACAGCCAACGGAACCAGTGCAGATGTGAACACACGAATGTTGAAGGAACTTGCCAACATTATTATCAGTTCAATTGACGGCAGCGGGCTCAACGACAGCAAAAATTTTTCGGCAGATCTATCCGTAAGCGACTTGCATTATATGGTGGAACTTACACCCGTCAACAAACGAATTGCGGCAGTTTATTCTTCGATTGTGCTTATCATACAACGAAAAACCTACCTCGCAGATTCAATCATATTGATCGAAAAGAACGGCGACAAAATGCAAATCACATTTTCAAATCACAAACTAAATCAACCTATCGACAACAAACTTTTCAACGTACAATAATATGTTAGGAAAAAAACTCTATCTCATAGAACACACGGTAGTTAACGGCGACAACGTAACCTACACCATTCGTCAAAACAAAAGCAACGAAATTTTTCAGGCACATTTTCCTGGAAATCCAATAACACCGGGTGCGTGTTTGATTGAAATCGCAAAAGAATTGTGCGAGCATTTTCTTGACAGAAGTTTGTCGGTGAAATCCGTTAAAAACGTGAAATTCATTAGTTTAATCACGCCAATAGAAAACGAATTCCTTAATTTCCACATTGCCACTTCGGCTGATGAAAATTCCGTTCAGGCAAAAGTGCAAATTTCATCGGACGGCAACATTTGCTCAAAAATCAATTTTGAACTTGCTTGATGGAACTTTCCGCAACAACTTGCATAGTAATTCCGACCTACAACAACGAAACAACAATTCGTGCCGTTGTGGAATCCGTTTTGCCCTATTCTCCAAACGTGATTGTGGTGAACGACGGATCCACCGATTCCACAAAACAAATATTACAAAACATTGAGAATCAGATAATTCTCATCTCATACACAAAAAACAGAGGAAAAGGATATGCTCTAAAACAGGCATTTGCCGAGGCAAAGAAACATAATTTCACCCACGCCGTCACTCTCGATGCCGACGGACAGCACAAGGCTTCCGACCTACCTTTGTTTGCCGAAGCGATTTCGCAACACGAGGATGCGTTTATTATCGGCAGCCGACAATTTGACCTGCCCAATATGCCCTCGAAAAACAGTTTCGCCAACAAATTCTCGAATTTCTGGTTTCGTGTGCAAACCGCACACAATCTTCCCGACACACAAACAGGATTTCGGGCATATCCGCTGAAACGCCTAAACTACAAAGGCCCGATAAACAACCGCTACGAAGCCGAACTGGAAATACTCGTTCGTGCAGCCTGGAAAAATATCCCGCTCGTACCAATCAACATCAACGTGTATTACCCACCAAAAGAGGAACGCGTGTCGCATTACCGACCAACAGTCGATTTTATCCGAATCAGCCTACTGAACACGGTGCTTTGCTTTGCAGCCATTTTATATGGCTATCCGTCAATGATTATCAGAAAAATAGTTCGGTGAGAATATAATTGTGAATTATGAATTTACCCATAATTCCATCCACACTTTTGTCATATCTTTACTACTTTTCATCTCCTGCATCATCCGAAAAATCTTGCACACAGTAGTATTCTGATGATGTAGAAAAGTGTATGGCAACACCTATTCTGGTAAATTTTGGAGAAAGAATATTTTCACGATGCCCCACTGATGGCACACCATCATCTATCAATAGGGTTCTCACTATAAGAGATGGATTTTGAGGTCCCCTATGGATGTTTTCACTCATCACATATCCATCATAAAATCTTTTTAAGCGCTCATAAAAATTCGTGCCATCCGATGATGAATGTTGAAAAATACCGTGACTCTTCATATCATCTGCATGGAACGCCGCCGCTTCGCATAACCGTTCGTTTGGATATAACATCGGATAATCTTTCACAGTATCAAGTGTTTCCCGTAACGATGCCGCATATTCGTAGGTTGCAGTTCGTATGTCAAGTAAATCCACATATTTCTGTCCATCAAGTCGGGCAAGATTACAGAGAAATATCATATACTTCTCTTTATCAGACAGGTATGCGGCATCTTTTGCTGTATTCGCTTTGTCCTGTTGTTCTTTTGTATATAGTTTGTCAATATATGGTTGTGGTTCGATAAAAGGTGGTATTTCCGGTCCTTCCTGGTCATCCACTAAAAAATCATCGAAAATGTTCGTACAACTTGTTGAAAAGAACAACATAGTCAACACAAACAATAATTTATCAAAAAAATATTTTTTCATTTTAATAGATTATATTCTATCAGAAATCACTTTTTTTCAATCCAGTCTCCATTTCCCTTAATCATGTCAATTAAGGCTTGGACTGCTTCGGATTCGGGAACATTACGCAACACCAAGGTTTGTTTTTTATACAAATTCACCGTGCCTTTTCCTGCTCCAATATAACCATAGTCGGCATCGCTCATCTCGCCGGGACCGTTGACAATGCAACCCATCACAGCAATTTTCAATCCTTTTAAATGCGATGTCTTTGATTTCACCTCGTTCAACGCCTTTTCTATATCGTACAACGTACGACCACACGACGGACAAGATATGTATTCCGTCTTTTCGAACCGAGAACGAGATGCTTGTAATATTGACAATGACAAGTCAACAAGTTGCTGATTGTCAATATTTTTACAACGAATCATCATTCCATTCAAAAAGCCATCAAGCAACAACGAACCAAAATCCATAGCGGCACGAATCTGCAAATCAGCAAAATCAACGCAATCATATGTACGCACAAGCATCACTGAATTTTTTCTTCCATGCAATTGTGCATATAGTTTTCTCACAAAATATGTACAATGGACATCTACGCAATCAAGCAAAATAATCGTTTTTTCACCCAATTCGGGTAATTGTTCGATTTCGCGTTCTGAAATTTTCAAGACAGATTGTTCGTTGGACTGATAGGTTCGAAGCGATACGATTGGCAACGAAATTGAATCGTTATATATGTGATTTTCTGCGATATACCAATCTGCTTTTGTTTGTTCCGCGCCAAGAACCATAGGAACGGAATCTCCGCCAATTCCCGCAACTGCGGTAGTTTTATACGGGACATACGAATCTATCGCAACACGCACATCTTCTATCGGTTTGAAGTCGAATGGTATAGAAAACACTTCATTTCTATAATCCACAATTTGCTTACACACAGGAATTTCCGATTCTGGAGCTTCAGTTAACGACACACGAATAGTGTCGCCAATGCCGTCCAGCAACAACGAACCGCTTCCCACCGCTGACTTAATGCGGCCATCCTCGCCTGCACCAGCTTCGGTAACGCCCAAATGAATCGGATAGCAACAATCATCTTCAACCATCCGTTTTGCCAACAAACGAGTTGCCTGCACCATTATTCGCGTGTTGCTTGCCTTGATGGAACATGCCACGTTTTTAAAATCAACATCCTTACAAATATGCAGAAACTCCATCATGCTTTCCACCATTCCCCGTGGCGTGTCGCCAAAACGGGAAACTATCCGCTGCGAAAGCGAGCCGTGGTTTACGCCGATGCGGATTGCTGTGTTGTGCTCTTTGCACACATCGAACAGCGGCACGATATTTTCACGGATTTTCTCCAACTCCGCCCGATATTCCTCGTCGGTGTAGTCGGTTTTGCGAAGAGAACCGATATACACATAATTTCCAGGATTGATGCGCACCTTTTCCACATACTTAGCCGCAACCAACGCCGCCTGCGGATTAAAATGAATATCCGCGACAAGCGGTTTCGTGTAACCACGGGCAACAAGTCCTTCTTTTATATTTTTAAGATTTTCCGCTTCACGGACACCCTGGGCTGTCAATCGAACGTAGTCGGCACCAGCATCGAAAATCCTGATACACTGTGCAATACATGCTTCGGTATCGTTGGTGTTAGTGTTGGTCATCGACTGCAACGCTATAGGGTTTTCGCCACCGATTTTAACCGTTCCAATCTGAATTTCAGGAATTTGCAGACGTTTATACGCCGATTGAATCATTCGAGCCATTAGTTTATTTTTTTACAAAAATACAAGATTCCCAAAACCTTTGCTCCCTATAGGGCATAAAAAAGCAGAACCTTTCGATTCTGCTTTTTCATTATTACAACGCTTTCTTATTCAGCATCTTGAACTAGACGAACTGCATAACCATAATTACATTCTGTACTATTAGCAGTACTTGAGAAATAATTAGCAAATTCCAATCTAAACGCCGATTTGTCATCAGCCTCAGTATTTATAGTCGAAGACCAATATTCACCACAGCTAGCATTATATCCATTTCCTTCGCTATATGTTGTTCCGACTCTCTGTCCCGACGCTGGTAAGAATATAGCCCCTTTCTTTTCATATTCTTTCCATTGGGTTGATGTGAATTTATTTGAAACCATATCGGCCTGTAAACTATAAATTCCCGCTGTGAAACTTAACTCAACTGGAATAGTTGAATCGTCTGGAAGCAAAATAACACCTGTTATAACCCCATCAATAGATGCAGTTGCGACTAATGAAGAAGCATTCGGTCTTGATTCCAACAAATACTTCCATTCTTCAATCGTTAATGTTCTCCACAAACCAGCTTCATTACCACCATTTGAAATAGCATTATTCACTCCCCAATCATAATTTGTTCCCGCAATGTCACTAGAACCATCACCATAATCAGAAGGTGTACTGCTCGTCATATACGGATTCATGCCATTATAGCCAGAAGTTGCCCAGCCAAACAAGTCAATCCATCCCGTATTCGACGATGATATATTTGCATTATCTGATCCAACAATATCATATTGATGATCAGCAAATTTCCATGTATTTGTACTTGCCTGATACTGCAAATTTCCTTTTGAGAAATATACTTGTTTAGTGGCAGAAACAGAGAATTTTGCATCAATTTTGCCAGTTTCCTCTTGTCCGTTACCGCCATTGCCACCACCATTTGGAATAGCAGCAATTTGAGTTTTCAACACATTGAACAAACTATCCACATACGATTTTTTCACATATTCCACATCGTTCACAAACACCGAAATATTTGCGCCTGATTTCGTGTATTCGTTTAATGCATTTTTCTTTGCGTACGCTGATTCGATGTCGGCTGATTTTGCATAATCTGTCAAATCAACTTCATCTGGAATTTGCGATACCAATGCATAATTTTCCAAATCCGTTTTCTTTGCGTATGCTGATTCAACATCGGTTGATTTTGCATAATCTGTCAAATCAACTTCATCTGGAATTTGCGACACCAAAGCGTAGCCGTTCAAATCAGTTTTCTTAGCATACGCTGATTCAATATCGGCTGATTTCGCATAATCGGTCAAATCCACTTCGTCTGGAATTTGAGATTCCAAAGTTGCAAGAGCGGCGTTCACATCAGCGGTTTTCGCATACACGCTCAAATCAACAGATTCTGGCTGTCCTGCGCCCAATACGTAATTTTCAAACGTTTCCTTTGTCAAATAGTTTTCAGAAACTTCGGTTTTTGTTGCAAAAGCCGTTACATCTGGAACTGTTGGAAGTTCAGATTTTAATGCATAGTCAGTTAAATCAACTTCATCTGGAATTTGCGAAACTAATGCGTAGCCGTCCAAATCTGTTTTCTTTGCGTATGCTGATTCAATATCTGCTGATTTCGCATAATCGGTCAAATCCACTTCAGCAGGAATTTGTGAAACCAATGCGTAGCCGTCCAAATCTGATTTCTTTGCG
>JAFZOY010000093.1 GCA_017552705.1 Bacteroidales bacterium | reverse complement strand
TGGCACCTTGTAACCCTTTCTTGATTACATTTTTCCCTCCACAATGAAAGCAGATTTTTACTCATTTTCTTAAAAATGCTGTAAATATATAAATTTCAATTTATTACAAGGATTTCAGGTCTCATTTTGACCATTAAGCCGTAAATTAAGGGATTTCCGTGAGGGGATCCCTTTTTTTTAGAAAAATTTGCGAACGGCTTTTTTCTCGTTTGTTGTTGATATAGTGCGAGATACAATGTGGCTTAGTGTATTATAAACACTTATATACCAGTATTTTATATTTTGTTTTGACTTTTTTTTGATGTACCTTTGGGTGCTTATAAAATGTAGAAAATTAAAACCAAATAGATATGAGAACCAAGAGATTTACGATTCTGTTAGTTTCTTTAGTTTTTGCGGTATTCCAGTCATTTTCACAATCTATAGCAACAGGCTATACGGTTGGTACATGGTCGGGCTTCCGTACTTCGGCGGCAACGTTCACGTTCGATGATGGTTGCTCGAATCAGGAAAATGTAATGAAGTACTTCGATAAGTACAAATACAAGGCAAGTTTCTATCCTCCAACAAGTTGGGTGTCGGATTGGTCAACGTTTATCAACCGTGTGAAAAATGGTCACGAAGTCGGTAGTCACTCCGTGAGTCACGGAAATACTATGCCTGATAGTGAAATCAAGGAGTCGAAGGATATTATTAACAGCAAGATTACGGGACAGGATTGTAACACAATCACTTACCCGAACTGTAACGAACCGTCGGAATCAGAATTGGCAAAATACTATATCGGTGGACGTATTTGTAATGGTCAAGTGGAAGGCCCCACGCCAAGTAACTATTTCCAAATTGGTTCGTTGATTTGCGGTAATCAAGGTTCTTATAATGATTTGAGTTCATTCAAAAGCGCATTTAATCAGGCTATCAACAAAAAAGGTTGGGCAGTGTTCCTGGTTCATGAAATAGATAATGGTAGCGGATACTCTCCGCTTTCTTCATCGGTGGTTTCCGAAGTGATTGAATATGTGCACGATAACGATGAAAAAATATGGCTGACTACGTTCCGAAACGCTATTTTGTATGCAAAAGAACGTAACGCTCTGTCGTTGAGCGAAACGACTGAGTCTTCAAAATTAAAACTGACTGCAAGCGTAAACATTACAAGTTCGGTTGTCGAATACAATTATCCAATCACGGTTCGGAGGGAACTTCCAAACGGCTGGACAAATTTTGCGGCTGCAACCGATGGAAATGATATTGAAGTAACTGTGTTGACGAGCGGTTCTAAAACGTATGCTCAATTTGATGTCATTCCGGGCAAAACCTATTATTTGGAAGATCGCGAAAGCGAATATACAAATAATAGTGGCGGCGGCGGTGGTGAATCCACTGTAGTGAACTTGATTTACAATGGCGAATTCGATGATGGTACAAGCGGTTGGACTTTGCAGGAAAATGAAAATGCAACGGCTGAAATGACTGCTGTAACAACCGCAAACCTATCGGGCGATAATGCGATTCGTGTGTGCCCAAGTAACTATGGTACCGATGGTTGGCACATTCAACTTCTTCAGAATGTAGATGTTGAGGCAGGAAAGGAATATACACTTTCGTTTACCGCAAAAGCCGACAGAAACCGCAGTATGGCTGTTTGGATTCAGCAAATCAGCGCTGACTATGCTATTTATGCGACAATCAATTGTAATCTGACAACCACGGCACAAGAATTTTCCGAGACATTCATTATGCCGAGCGATGTCGATCCTGCGTCGAAACTGACGTTCTGTATCGGTGGCGAAAACGGCTGTGTGTTTATTGATAATGTTTTCTTCGGTTACGAAGATAATGGAGGCGGCGGCGGCGACAATCCGCATTATGATGTAGATATTACAGGCGACATATCTAAATATTTCATCGATAAAGGATACGTTGGCCCAAGTTGCGATGCCCTTGAAGGTGAAAGCGTTACAAATGGTGCATATTACACTGGTGAATACACCAATCTGTTTGTGAAATATTTAGGTAAGACACAAGAACAGGTTGACCAAAAAATACAAACAGCTTGGAATCATTTCTTTAATCCAAGTGGTTCAAATAGAGTGTATTATGAAACAAACGATAATATGGCGTATATTTTCGATACGGGAAATAACGATGTTCGTACCGAAGGTATGTCGTATGGTATGATGATTTGCGTTCAGTTAGGTCATCAGACTGAGTTTGATAAACTCTGGCGTTGGGCGAAGAAATATATGCAACATCCGAGTGGTTCCCAAATGGCTGGTTTGTTCGCATGGCAATGTGGAACTGATGGTACAAAGAAAGATGAGGGTTGTGCTCCCGATGGTGAAATGTATTTCTTGACTGCCTTGTGGTTCGCTTCACACCGTTGGGGCAACGATGGAGACATTAACTATGAACAAGATGCTCAATACCTTGCAAAGATGATTTTGGAAAAATCGGGTAGAGGCAATGGCCAGGTAAGCCCGCTTTTCAATTATAGCAACCATATTGTGACATTTGGTGCAACTTCGTACGATTTCACCGACCCATCGTACAACTTGCCGGGTTTCTTGGAATTGTGGGCTCGTTGGTCTGATACGCATCAGGATTTTTGGGCACAGACTCCTGCTGCCGCTCGTGGTTTGTTGAAAAATTCTTGTCATTCAACATCGGGGTTGTTCCCTGATTATTCGTCTTTTAACGGACAACCGTACAAACCAAGTTGGGCTGGCTATAATACCGAACGCTATCAATACGATGCGAGCCGTTCGGCAATGAACGTGGGTATGGATTATCATTGGTTCGCTGCCGATAATAATCAACCTGCGATGATGGAACGTATCTTAAAATTCTTCCAAAATGATGGTTTTAGTCATGGCTACTTCAACTGGGATGGTAGTAGTCCTGATGGTAATTATAATGAAGCTATGCAGGGTGCGAATGGTGCCGCTGTACTTGCGTTACAAAATAACAATGAGTTGGCAAAAACATACGCTCAGCGTTTGTGGAATACCAATCCACCTACAGGACAGTACAGATACTATAATGGTATGGTGTATTTCTTGGGATTGCTGAATGCTTCGGGATATTTTAAGATTTACAAACCATGTCCAGAAGTTATCGAAGAGGAACTTTCTGGTCCAGCTCCAGTTGAATTTAATGGTGAAGAATATTCAACGGATACTACGTTTAAGGCATTGGTTGACTGTAAGATATACAATGTCACAATTACAATCACAGGCGGAGAAACCACTACATATACGGTAACATTTGTTGATTATGATGACACTGTTTTGAAAACACAAACGGTAGCGTCAGGTAAGTCGGCAACTGCTCCTGACGACCCAACACGTGAGGGTTATACGTTTACTGGTTGGGATAAGGCATTCAATAAGGTAACCAAAGATTTGACTGTTAAAGCAACATATACCGAAAATGGTGGCGGCGGTGAAATCATTACTGGCGACCTTTCTCAATACTTCATCGACAATGCCTATATCGGTCCGAGTTGCGATGCTCTTGAAGGTGAAGAAGTTACCGATGGCGCATATTTCACTGGTGAATATACAAACTTGTTCGTGAAATATTTGGGCAAGACGCAAAGTGAAGTTGACCAGAAAATGCAAAGTTTGTGGAATCACTTCTTTACGGTAAATGGTCAAAATACCGTGTATTATGAAACAAACAATAATATGGCATATATCTACGATACCGGTAACGGTGATGTCCGTACCGAAGGTATGTCGTATGGTTTGATGATATGCTTGCAAATGGGCGACCAAAACAAGTTTGATAAGATTTGGCGTTGGGCAAAAACCTATATGCAGTACAAGAGTGGCGACCAACGTGAAGGTTTGTTCGCTTGGCAATGTGAGACGAATGGTAACATTAAGGGAGCATCGTGCGCACCCGATGGTGAAATGTATTTCTTGACTGCCTTGTGGTTCGCTTCTCACCGTTGGGGCAACGACGGCGATATAAATTATGAACAGGAAGCTCAATATTTGGCAAAAATGATTTTGGAAAAACCAAATAAACAGGCTGGTGCCGTAAGTCCAATCTTCAACTACGATAATCATATTGTAACGTTCGGTGAAACTTCGTATGCGTTCACCGACCCGTCGTATAATTTGCCAGGTTTCTTGGAATTGTGGGCTCGTTGGTCCGATACGCACAAGGATTTCTGGGTACAAACACCTGCCGCAGCCCGCGGTTTGTTGCAGGATGCCTGTCACCCGACAACAGGTTTGTTCCCCGATTATTCTCAATTCGATGGTACACCATATCATCCAGATTGGCAAAATAGTTATGATACAAGACGGTATCAGTATGATGCAAGCCGTTCGGCAATGAACGTGGGTATGGACTATAACTGGTTTGCTTCGGATGATCAGCAACCAGCGATGATGGAGCGTTTGCTGACGTTCTTCAAAAATGATAATTTCCAACATGGATATTTTGATTGGGACGGTCGCAATGCGTCAGATTACTATAACCAAGCTATGCACGGCTCGAATGGTGTGGCTGTGTTTGCCTTGAAGAACAATCCGTCAGCTGAAACATTGGCTCGGACGTACGTACAACGTTTGTGGGATGCGCAAGTGCCGACAGGTCAGTGGCGTTACTATAATGGTATGGTATATTTCTTGTCGATGCTTCACGCTTCGGGATATTTTAAGATTTACAAACCTATGCCTGAGGTTGTTGTTGAAAATCTGTCTGGTCCTTCGCCAGTGAAGTTTAATGGTCTGAACTTTACAAAAGATACGGCGTTTACTGCGTTGGTTGATTGTAAGATATACAACGTTACTATTACAATTGAAGCAGCAACGAAATATACTGTGACTTTTGTTGATTATAACAACGATGTTCTTAAAACAGAGGAAGTTACTTCGGGAGAATCTGCTACTGCTCCAACCGAACCGACTCGCGAAGGTTACGATTTCGCAGGATGGGATACTGAATTCAATAATGTTACGGATAATTTGACGGTAAAAGCAACTTATACAGTTAAGACATTTACAGTAACGTTCGTTGACTATGACGATAGTCCAATTGGTACTGCGCAAACGGTTGAATATGGTAAAGCGGCAACTGCGCCGGCAGAACCGACACGCGAACATTTCACATTCAAAGAATGGGATACTGATTTCTCAAGTATAAAAGCTAACTTAACGGTTAAGGCAGTTTATGAAGAAAATGCGAAGGCTGACTATATTGCTTTAAACGAGGCAATTGCTCTTGCCGAAAGTAAGGATGAAGAAGAATTTACTGCTGCTTCGTGGTCGGCATTGCAAACGGCGTTGACGGCTGCAAAGGCTGTTGATACTGATCTGTATGCGGATGACCAATCTGTTGTTGATGCGGCAACATCGGCTTTAACAGCGGCTATAGCGGCATTGCAAGAAATCACGTTTACAGTAACGTTCGTTGATTGGGACGATAGTCCAATCGGTGAAGCACAAACAATCAAGAAAGGTGGCGCTGCTACGGCTCCGTCAAATCCGACTCGCGAAGGTTATACATTCATCGGCTGGGATACGGAATTTAGCAATGTTACCGAAGATTTGACAGTTAAGGCAACATACAATAAGAAAGATGCTGGCTCGAAATACGAGGCAGAAAACGCACAAGGAAACGGAACGCAAACTGTTTCTAACAATACTGCTTCGGGTGGCAAGTATGTGAAGATGGTAGAAGGCTCGCTTACGTTCACGGTAAGTGTTGAGAGTGCTGGTATGTACACCGCCACATTCGCATATTCGTTGACAGAAGATTTCAAGGCTCAAAATCTGTCAGTCAATGGTTCGCAGGTCGGTTCAGTTTCGTTTACTCAATCGGGGACAAATAATCCTACGTTTGCAACTGTTGAAGTGTGCGTGATGCTGAACGCAGGTTCAAACACGATTGCGTTGACAAAATCGTGGGGCTATGTTGACATTGATTACCTTGAAATTTCTTCGTATGAAAGAACGCAGTTCAATATTGACGAGGCGCTTGTAACGCCAAATCCACAACCTGCAACTATTGAACTATATGAATTCTTGAAGGACAACTTCGGCAAGAAAACGATTAGTGGTGTTATGACGCTTGATTTGCTTGACGGAAACAACACATTGCCATTAGCAAGTCAGTCGGAAGTCTCATATATTAATAGTAAGAGTAATGGTAAAACTCCTGCACTTGTCGGTTTTGACTTTATGCACAGTACGGGCAAAAATTCTACGAATAATTGGCAAATGACCTATACAAGTGCTGCTTTGGAGATGGCTGAAGAATTGTGGAATGCTGGTGGTATTCCAACGTTCTCATGGCATTGGAGAGACCCGAACCAGAATGGTGACGATTTTTATACAAAAAATACTTCGTTCGATTTGACAAATGCGTTCACAAATTCTTCATATACTGAGTGGAACACCAATTCTACCGAGTATAAGAATATGATAAAGGATATTGACATTATTGCCGGATACTTGGAACAATTACAATGTGCAGGCGTGTCAATCTTGTGGCGTCCAATCCACGAAGCAAGCGGAAAATGGTTCTGGTGGGGTGCAAAAGGTGCTGAACCATACAAACAATTGTATAAATTGATGTTCGACCGTTTGGTTAACTACCATCATTTGAACAACTTGATTTGGGTTTGGAACTCTGACGGCACCGATGCCGACTGGTATCCGGGCGATGCATACGTTGATGTGGTTGGTCGTGACTTCTATTATGGTGAAAACGCAACCTACAATCACTCATCGTTAGTAACTGATTTTGAATCCCTTGCAAAACTTACGAATGGTAAGAAACTTGTTACATTGGCAGAAAACGGTGCTGTCCCATATCCTGAAAATATGGACAATGACGATGCTATGTGGTCGTGGTTTATGCCGTGGTATGGCGAATATGTAACTGATAGCAAGCACAATACCACTTCGGATTGGAGTACAATCATGAACGATTCCCGCGTAATTACTTTGAACGATATGGGTGGTTGGGATAATCGCACGAAGATTTATGATACGACTACGGTAGGTACGTTGTACGCTAAGAACGGATTTTCTGTAACTCCGTCTGTCGAAGGAGATTCTGAACAAGAGATTACGGTAACTTCATCGCATAACTGCGATAGCGTTGTGGTATTGTACTTACACGCTGATGCTGCTGCAATTGTAACGTACACAGTGACATTCGTTGATTATGATGGTACAACATTGAAAACAGAAGAAGTTGAATCGGGCAAGTCTGCTACGGCTCCAACAACTCCTACAAGAGAAAATTATACGTTCAAAGAATGGGATACTGATTTCTCAAATGTTACGTCGGACTTGACTGTAACCGCAGTTTATACAGAAAATGGCAAGGCTGACTACACAGCCTTGAATGCAGCAATCGAGCTTGCTGAAGGTAAGACAGAAAGTGATTTCACCGAAGATTCTTGGTCTGCATTGCAAACAGCCTTGACGGCAGCTAAAGCGGTGGATAAGAACCTATATGCTGAAAGTCAGTCTGTGGTAGATGCTGCGACCGAGGCGTTGACATCGGCAATTGACGCGTTGGTAGAAAAAACGTTCACTGTAACGTTCCTCGACAAAGATGGAAATGAGTTGAAGCAACAGACAGTGAAGAAAGGAGAGGCAGCAACGGCACCTGAAGCACCAGGAATTGAAGGCTTCACATTCTCTGGCTGGAGTGGTTCTTACGAAAATGTTACTGCCGATGTGACAATTACCGCTCAATACACAGAACACGGCAAGGCTGACTACACGGCATTGAATAATGCAATTGCTCAGGCAGAAGCTTTGACAGAAGGTGATTATACAGCACAATCATGGTCGGCATTGCAAACGGCTTTGACGGCAGCAAAAGCAGTAGACAAAGATTTGTATGCTGAAGATCAGGTTATCGTTGACAATGCAACATCGGCATTGACATCAGCAATGAGTGCATTGGTAGAGCAAACTTATACGGTAACGTTCCTTGGTAAAGATGGCAATGAATTGAAGAAACAAACGGTGAAGAAAGGCGAGTCAGCAACGGCACCTGAAGCACCAGAAATTGAAGGCTTCACGTTCTCTGGCTGGAACGGTTCGTTTGCAAATGTAACAGCAGATGTAACGGTTACTGCCCAATACACTGAACATGGCAAGGCTGACTACACCGCGTTAAATAATGCAATAGCACAGGCAGAAGCCGTGGTGGAAGATGATTATACTGCGGAGACGTGGGCGGCACTGCAATCTGCTTTGACTGCAGCAAAGGCTGTTGATAAAGATTTGTATGCTGAAGACCAAGCAATTGTCGATGCGGCAACATCAGCATTGCAATCGGCAATGAACGCATTGGTGGAAAAGACATTTACAGTGACTTTCTATGATTGGGATGGTAGTGAGTTGAAGAAACAAACAGTTAAGAAGGGCGAATCTGCATCTGCACCAACTCAACCAACACGTGAAGGATTCCAGTTCGCTGGTTGGGAAGGCTCGTTCACAAACGTGACCTCTGATGTGGATGTTGTTGCTATATATACTGAAAATATGGCGGACTACAGCGGCTTGAATGAAGCTATTAGTCAAGCTGAGGCACTGCAATCCATAAAATTCACTGCTGAAACATGGGCAGTTGTGGAATCTGCGTTGGCTACGGCTAAGAATATTGAAAAGAATCTGCCTGTTTCATATCAACTTACGATTGACAATGCAAAACAGTCATTGTTGTTGGCTATTGAGTCATTGACAATGAAAACGTTTACGGTTCAATTTGTTGTTGATGGTCAAGTTGTAGCTACTCAAACTGTTAAATATGGTGAGTCGGCAAATGCTCCAAGTTCTCCACAGAAAGAAGGGTATAAGTTTGTGGGATGGAATGGCGAATATTCAAATGTGACTGCCGATGCCACTGTAACTGCTGAATTTACAATTCAAACATATACCGTTACGTTTGTTGACTTTGATGGCTCGGAATTGGATAAACAAACGGTTGAATATGGTAAGTCGGCAACGAAACCAGCTGATCCGTCACGTGATGGATTTGAATTTTCAGGTTGGGTTGGCGATTACACAAATGTGACTGCCGATATGGTTGTACGTGCAAGTTATACCGAAATAGGTATGGCTATCTACACTCAACTTGACAATGCAATAGCTAAGGCTGAAGCGTTGTTACAAAATAAATATTCTCCAGAAACATGGAGTGCTGTACAGAGTGCCTTGAATGCTGCTAAGGCTGTTGATAGACACTTGGAAGAAGAATTCCAGTCGGTGGTTGATGATGCCGAAAATGCTTTGAATGCGGCAATCAACGCATTGAAATTGAACACGTTCAAGGTTAAGTTTGTGGTTGATGGTACTGTAATTGACGAGCAAACTATTGAATATGGCGGTTCTGCGAAGATGCCGACAGTTATCCCTGAAAAAGACGGATATGATTTTGTTCAATGGTCGGGTAGTTTCATCAATGTGACGGAAGATATCAATATTGTAGCAGAGTTTGCACTTAAAGAACAAGCTGATTATTCTTCGTTGGATGCGGCAATCACACGTGCTAATGCTGTGGAAAACAAGAAATATAGCCAAGAATCGTTGGATAATCTACAATCGGCGTTGTATAATGCGAGTCTGCTTGACAGAAACTTATATGCAGAACAGCAGTCGCTTGTGAATGCCACAACAAGAGCAATTCTTGATGCAATTGATGGTCTTACTCTGAAAACATTTACTGTAACGTTTAAGGTTGACGGTACGCCAGTATGGACACAAACTATCAGCTATGGCGGCGCAGCGCTTGCTCCTGCTGCACCTACAAAGGCTGGATATACTTTTGTCCGCTGGAATGGCAGTTATTCATACGTAACGGAGGATATGACTATTGATGCTGTATTTGCGGTGAACCAAACAAGTAATGTTGATAAAACAATATTGAACCATACGATTTCCGAAGCAAATGCCGCTATTTCGAAGGCGGATAACAATGTGGGCTCAGAACCAGGACAATATCCTGCAACGGCTGTGCTTGCTTTGCAAGATGCAATTGATGCGGCAAACGAAATCTATGAAACGGCTCAACGTCAGATTGTTGTTGACAATGAAGTGACAATTCTTTCTAATGCAATTGAGGTCTTCTTGGAATCAATTAATCCTGAGAAACCTGATATGAGCGAATTGACAGTATTGATCAAACATGCAACTCGATTGCTTGAAACTACAAGCGTGGGCGATAAACCAGGACAATATCCAAGATTGCAGAACTGGGAATTGTCGAATGCGGTACAGGATGGTAATGCGTTATACGATAAAAAACGTCTTGACCAAGCTACTGTTGATGCACAGGTTGAAGTGCTCCGCGAAAAAATTGATGCATATTTGAATTCTGAGATAAAAGACAATACTGCTGTTTCTGATATTAACGACAATGGAGTCCGCATTTATTCGAAAGGTCACCATGTGGTAGTTGAAAATGCTGAGATTCAAGATGTGCAGATATACGATATTAGCGGTCGTTGTATAAGTAAGAATGGACAAAACGCTGTATCCGAAACAGAAATTTTTGTTGAAAAACCAGGTATGTATATTGTAAAAGTTGGTATTATTGCACGACGAGTTGTAATAAAATAACTATGAAGATTACGTATGCTGTTGTAGGAACTGGCGGAATTGGTGGATATTATGGAGGCTGTTTGGCTAAAGCTGGACAGCCTGTCCATTTCCTACTGCATTCCGATTATGAATATGTGAAAGAACATGGGTTGCAAGTTGATTCGGTAAACGGCAATTTCCATTTAGACAATCTTGCTGTGTATCGTGATTCTCATGATATGCCGCAGTGCGATGTCGTGTTGGTTTGCTTGAAAACAACGCAAAATCATTTGCTGCCAGACATTTTGCGCCCGATTCTCCATGAAAAGTCTGTGGTCGTGTTGATTCAGAACGGCATGGGAATGGAGCAGGAGTTGGCCCAACAGTTTCCGAATACGTCAATTGTTGGTGCCACAGCCTTTATCTGTACAACGAAAATAGCACCGGGACATATTCATCATGCTGAGTATGGAGCGCTCACATTGGCTAAATATTGTGGTCAGTGTGATGATAGTATCAGACAAATTGCCGATGATTTCACAGCAGCGGGTGTCGGTGTTTCTGTTTTCGATGATTTATGGTCGGTGCGTTGGAAAAAATTAGTGTGGAATATTCCATATAATGGTTTGACAGTGGTGTTGAATGCATCAACTGATGAACTGACACGAGATTCAAATTCTCGGAAATTAGTGATTGATTTGATGGAAGAAGTTGTGCAGGCTGGTCGCATGTGTGGCGCAAAAATATCTGACACATTCATTCCCAAAATGATTACAATGACCGAAAATATGACGCCTTATTCTCCAAGCATGAAACTGGACTATGATGCCCATAGGTTGTTGGAAATACAGACAATGTTTTCCAATCCTATCCGTATTGCGGCGGAGCATGGATTTACAATGAGTAAGACACAAGTTGTTGAAAATCAGCTGCGATTTCTGACGAAACAGGAGTAGTTAAAACAAAATCATTCCAAGACACATTCCTACGATTCCAACTATATAGCCAGTATATATTTGAAGCGGCGTATGGGCGTTTAAATATAACCGTGCACTGCCGATTACACCAGCGGTGATTATAGTTACTGGTATCAATGTGAGTGCTGTACTTGAAAATGCTTGGTCTTGAAATAATTGGAAAAATAGGAGCAACCCGAGAATTCCGCCTATGCCAATAGTATGAAGGCTGATTCTCCATGAATAAGAGATTACCAACGCTATGACTAACAGGCAGTTGCAGCAGACGAGATATTCGTTTAAAATGTATGTGTTTAGACCGTTGAAAAGTAAATTGGTACTATAAGAAAGAATAACAATGCAAAGCATAACCAAACGATGGCGTTTGCTATTCAGATCGAAATTTTTCCGAAAAAAAAGAGCATATACACTGCAAAGTATAATTGGCAACAGATAGTATAATGCAAACACAGGGAGACAATAGTCCAATATTATTTTGAAGTAATCATTTTGGATGGGAAAAAACGGGGTAAGGTAGCAGTATATATATATTGCACATCCAACGACAGTCATTCCTAGTGGATGGAATACAATGGAAATCGCCCATGCAATGATGTTCAAGAATTTTTCCATCGGTAGTTTAAAGTTCCTTCCGAAGCCGTCCTACAGGAAGTCCGAGTTGTTCACGATATTTTGCGATGGTTCTTCTGGCGATAATGAATCCTTTTGCCTTCAACACATCGGCAAGTTGTTCATCGGTGTATGGTTTTTTCTTGTCTTCTTCGTTTATCGTGTCTTGCAAAATCTGCTTAATCTGTCGTGACGATGCCTCCTCGCCCGATTCGGTTTGCAAGCCTTCGGAGAAAAAATATTTCAGTGAGTAAATTCCGTAAGGCGTTTGAATGTGTTTGCTGTTTGCCACACGCGATACGGTTGAAATATCCAGACCAGTTTTGTCGGCAATATCTTTTAGAATCATTGGTTTCAGTTTGGTTTCATCGCCAGTGGCGAAGAAATCTTTCTGGAATTCCAATATGACCTGCATGGTCGAGAGTAGCGTGACGTTTCGTTGCTTGATGGCTTCAATGAACCATTTAGCGGAATCAAGTTTCTGTTTTATAAAGTCAAACGCCTCTCGTTCCTTTGTGTTACTTTTTTGCGTCGGAGTATATTCCTGCAACATATTCACGTAGGTTTTGCTCACCTTGAGATTGGGAACATTGCGTGAATTGATGGACAGCACCATTTCGCCATCTTGGTTTTCGAGATTGAAATCAGGAATAATCCGTTGGTCGATGGTTTTTGCGTACGCATCGGCGGTACCATTCCCTGGCTTGGGGTTCAGCTTTAGAATTACTTCCATGGCTGCTTTCAGGTCATCTTCTTCGATTTCCAAACCTTGTTGGATTTTGCTGAAATGCTTTTTCGTGAATTCTTCGTAATAATTCTCCAAAATTGCCTTGGCGGTAATGGTTTCGGGCGTACGACGTTTGCGTTCAATTTGAAGTAACAAACATTCTTGTAACGAAGTCGCTCCAATGCCCGCTGGGTCTAAGGTCTGGATTGCGGAAAGTACCCGTCGCAGATCTTCAACCGAAACGCTTAGGTTTTGGAGAAGTAGAATATCGTCGGAAATGCTTTCCAAGTCACGACGGAGATAGCCGTCCTCATCGATATTGCCAATCACAAAATCGGCAATCTGCATATCGCTTTCCGACAGGTTGAGCAAGCCAAGTTGCGATTTTATATTCTCCTGAAAAGAATTTCCGCCCGAAAACGGAATGTCCTTGTTTTCTTGGTCGGGTGACGAGTTGTTTACCGAATATTTGTAGTTGGAATATTCGTCTTCGTTGAAATAATCGTCAATGTCGAATTCGTTGTTTTTGTCGGTTTCCGAAGGATTTCCTTCGTCATCGCCCGAATAATCGTCGTTTCCGTCGCTTTCGTTATCGGAATCCGACGATGGGGTTTCGTCGTTGTTGTCGATTTTTTCTTGCTCGTCGTTGTCGTCGTGGGTGTCGTCAACTTCCAATGCTGGATTTGCTTCTATTTCTTCCTTGATACGAGTGTCCAACTCCATAGTAGGAATCTCAAGCATTTTTATCACCTGAATTTGTTGTGGTGATAATTTTTGTTGCTGCTTTTGTAATAATTTCTGATCCAGCATGATAGAGAAGTTTTAGATTTTCACCAACACCAGATTGTTCGCTTTTGCAATTTCGATAAGGCGTTCTGTGGAATTGCAACGAATCACCACTTTTGCGGAACCACCTTCGGCAAACGCGTACATGTAGTCAATATTGATGTCGTTTTCCGAGATAAGACGAATTGCTTTGTGCAAGCCTCCCGATTCGTGAGGAACTTCGATGCACACCACATCGGTCAGACGAACGGTGTAGCCATTGTCGCGCAGGATTGAATATGCCAATTCCGGGCGACCGACACAAAAACGTACAATTCCGTAATCAACCGAATCGGCAACGCAGAACGCAGTCATATTGATGCCGTGTTCTGTAAGCAACTGCAACATTTTGTTGAGTGTGTTCGGCTTATTTTCCAAAAAAACTGAAAGTTGTTTTACTACCATGGTTCCCAAATTTTGAATTATTTAAACTTCCGTTTGTCGTTCACACGTTTAGCTTTACCCTGACTGCGTTCTATGGTATTTGGAGCAACAGGTTTGATATTTGGTTGAATACCAACAACGCTTTGAATTGCGTGGGCGATTTTCTTGCGGAGCAATTCCATTTCGCTCATCACGTCGGAGTAATATTTTTCTTTTACTTCAACCTCAATGTCGAATGTGTCGGTATTGTTTACACGGTCAACGGTGATGAAGAAATGAGGTTCAACTTCCTCGAGAGTACAAAGAACAGCTTCAACCTGCGACGGGAACACGTTCACACCGCGGATAATCAACATATCGTCGGTACGTCCGAGGATTCTACCCATGCGGACGAGCGTACGACCACATGAACATTTTTCGTAGATCAAATGTGTTAAATCGTGTGTACGGAAACGAATCATAGGCATTCCTTCTTTCGAAAGTGTGGTGAAC
This sequence comes from Bacteroidales bacterium, assembly GCA_017552705.1. Classification (GTDB taxonomy): domain Bacteria; phylum Bacteroidota; class Bacteroidia; order Bacteroidales; family UBA1715; genus UBA1715. The sequence continues at coordinate 5,017 of JAFZOY010000093.1, read as the reverse complement.
ACTAATTCGCCTTCAGTTCCTTCTGGAAGAACTTCGCCTGTTTTTGGATCGACGATTTCTGGATAGAACAAATCTTCGTTCAAGTGCGTGCCGTTCTGACATTCACATTCGTAGCCAACACCAGGACCAGAAATCTCTGTCAAACCATAAATATCGTATGCCTTGATACCCAAACGATATTCTATTTCTTTACGCATTTCTTCTGTCCATGGTTCTGCGCCGAAGATTCCCACTTTCAGTTTGATTTCACTGCGTGGAATACCTGATTTCTCAAGTGCCTCAGCCAAATACAACGCATACGACGGTGTACAAGCCAAACCAGTAACGCCCAAGTCGCGCATCATCAACAATTGTTTTTCGGTATTTCCTGCCGACATCGGTATGGTGGTCGCACCAAGATTCACCGAAGCATCGTGTGCACCTAGACCGCCGGTAAACAATCCGTAGCCGTACGAAACTTGAATCACATCGTCTTTTGTGAGACCGTATGCCGCCAAGCAACGAGTGCCAGCTTCAGCCCAGTTCGCAACGTCGTTGCGGGTATAAGCCATCACAATAGGTTTTCCCGTCGTTCCCGACGAAGCATGAATTTTTACGATTTCCGACTGCGGAACCGACAAAAGTCCCCAAGGATAATAATCGCGCAGGTCTTGTTTCGACGAAAAAGGAAGTTTTACTATGTCGTCAATTGTTTGAATGTCAGATGGTTGTACGCCCGCTTGTTGCATACGTTCAAGGTATGGAATGCAGTTGTGGTACACATGGTCCACAACCTTACGCAAACGTTCGCCTTGCAATTTCCGCAGTGCTTCGCGGTCCATACATTCAATTTGTTTATTCCAAATCATGTTACAGTTTCTTATTATATTCAACACCAGTTTCAAATGCCTTCACATTCATTGCGACAATTTCCTCGCCTTTTGCAGCGAACAATTCCTTGACGCTTTCTTTCATCACGTTGGAATCAATGCCGATAATTGGCGCAACTGCACCAGCAATCACCACGTTCAGCACACGTTCACTCAGATTTTGTGCGATTTCGTTAGAGTCAATGATGATGTATTTGAATCCGCTGTTTTTTATAGTTTCAATTACTTGATTTTCATCGGGATAATTAGGAATGTTCTTAAACGGAGCCGAAGCAGTAATGATGATGCCGTCTTTTTGAAGATACGACACATAACGGAGTGCTTCGAGCGGTTCCATAGCCAAAATAATGTCGGCTTTGCCTTTAGGAATCAAATCGGAATAAATTTCTTCGTCGGAAATACGGAGATTCGACTGCACATCGCCACCGCGTTGGCTCATTCCGTGAACCTCGGCTTGTTTTACGTTCAAACCAGAATGCATTGCGGCAAGGTCAATAATTGAGGCGATTGTTAGGATTCCCTGACCTCCGACACCTGCCAATATTATGTTCTTAATCATATATCGTTATTTTACAAAGTTACTTTCAAAACCGAAAGCTAATGCAAATATACAAGTTTTTGGAATTGTATGGGATACGAACGAAGAAAATGGACGAACGAGAATGGAGAATGTGTGAATAATGTATAACGTGTGGTTCCGAGGCGCTTGATACGGTGGCGTAAATTTTGAACTTTGCAAAGTTTATATGTAACAAAATCCATAAAAAAGAGTCTTATAGTAGTATGCAAAGGACATTCTTTGTACATTTGTAGTTTATTATGGTTGAATATTTAAAATTCATATATATGAAAAAGGTATTGGTTTCTGCTGTTGTAGCTTGTTTGATGGCTGTTGGAACAGCAGTATATGCTCAAGATTTAACAATTTCTGGTGGTAATGGCGTTTCGGTAATGATTTGCGCCGACGGTGCGGTGTATGCATGGGGACAGAATTACTGGGAAGTGAATAACAACAAGGCAGGAAATGGTTGTCTGGGAACTACAAATACAACTGATGATTATGTGACTAAGCCAACGAAAGTGAATATGCCGGCCGCTGCGTTGCCTGTAAAACAAGTTGATGCGGGTTCAGGCGGTCACTTTATTGCTATGGGTTGTAATGGAACGGTTTGGTGCTGGGGTAACAATGCAAATGGTCAGGCTGGTAATCCATCGGCGGGAAGTCCTGTATTGACACCAGTTCAAGTGAAGGCCGGAGAAGTTCCATCAACTTCGGGATTTCTTGAAGGTGTGTCGTATATTTCGGGTGGAAACGATGAAAACTATGCGATTCTTGCAACGGGAGAGTTGGTTGCGTGGGGACAGAATGATGTTGGACAGTTGGGTTGTGGTCGTGAAGGTGGAAATGTTACAACGCCGGTATATGTTTGTAAACCAGATGGTTCGCATCTTAAAAATGTGATTATGGTTGAAGCTGGTGATGAAACTGGCTATGCCTTGGTTGACGAAGATGGTGATGGTATTGGTACGGTGTATTCGTGGGGTGGTGATGGTGCTGCCCAATTAGGACGTGTGAAGTCTGCTGCAGAGCCTCGTTATTATGCCGCTCCGTGTTATAAAAATGCTGGAACTCCTGATGCTCCAGCAAAAGGTGATATTTTGGATAATATAGTCTCGTTGACTGCAGGCGACTGTATGGCGATAATGATTGACAAAGATGGTTATGTGTGGTCATTTGGTCATGGCGCATGGGGCGGTATGACAGGAACATGGTCGTGGGGTTGTGACCATGCGTTTGCAAGTCAAGTATTGGGTGGTGAAACGGGAGAACCCTATTTGAAGGCAAAGGCTGTTTCGGCAGGACAAGGTTTTGGTATGGCTGTTACACTTGATGGTAAGGCTGTGGCGTGGGGAAATAATGGCGCAACAAACCGAAGTGGAGGAAACCTTGGAAATGGTGGAGAAGATAGTTCTCCAGACCCTGTGTATATTAGAAAAACAGCAACCACATTGATGGAAAATTGTGCGTCGATTTCCGATGGCGATACATGGGGATTCATTACAACAACCGATAATGAAATTTGGACATGGGGTGATAACTGTGTGGGACAGTTGGGAATAGGTAGTCAAGTACATCAGAATTTTGCGGTAAAGATGAATCGATTGTGTCAGGTTCCTGATCCAAAGCCAGTTATTTCATTTCCAGAAGATTTCTATACCTGTGTGCCGTTTTCGTATGAGTTGAACTCGAATTTCGTGAATACAAATAATAACTATAAGTACGAATGGTTTAAAGATGGAGCTGCGCTTACATCGCAGGGAACTGCAAAGACTAAAATCACGGTGACCGAAACTGGTACATACAAGTTGAAGTTGTCGTATATCGGAGCTAATTCACCTTGTGGTATGGATCCAGTAGAATCTGAAATAAAGATTTCAGCATACGAGCCTGATTTTACTGTGCCAACAGGTTTAACGTTCTGTCCGCCGAATATGAAACCACATGTGAATGGTGACGGTGTATATAATTATTATACATCGCAAACGGGCGGATATTTGCTTGGCACAAGTTATAAAAGCAATGAAACAACTCTTGATCCGTCGGCCGTAACGGAAAAATCCAATGGACAATATACCATTTATGTGGAAGAGGCGGGAAATGCCACAGGTGTTACCTTTAGCCAAACGGGAGCGTTTACAGGAGAACGGGCGGGAATCGGTAACGAAGGATACATAAAACTTCAGGTTTACAAAGACATTGTGTTGGATAGTTTGAGTTTTATGGTGTCGTCCCATTATTGGGGTGCAGGTAAGGAAGTAACTGGTTCTATTGGTATTTTTGGAGGAGCAAATGCACCAGACGGTTTATTGTATGCAGGAGAATCGTTTACTACAGAAGAGATTAGTGCTGATAAGTTGGTGACAGTTCCCGTAAATGTTTCGTTGAAAGGTTCTTCGGGAGGAGAAATGTATTGGTTGGCGTTCAATGCTTTGAGTGAGGTTTGCTTGGCTCCTACGGGAACTGGAACATTGCCTGTAGTAGATAACCTTGATGGTAAAACATTGCAAATTGTTGATAGATACAAGTATGGTAAGGAAACAACTCCATCTCCATTTAGAAACTTATATTTCCACACAAGTCCGCATTTCTGCGATAGAATTCCTTTGACGATGACAGAAGATTGTCCATGTGAAAAACCTGATGCGGTTACTATCACTGCTGATAAAGAAAACCTCTGTCCAGGTGAGTCCGCAACTTTGACTACAAATTCACAAAGCGCATCACTGTTCTCATATGTATGGTACGAACCAGATGGTACTGTTGGCTCGCCTGTAAATGCTGCGTCAACATCAATGACAGTTGATTACGATAATCCTGGTGAATACAAGGTTGTGATTTACGATAAAACGCAGCAATTTGAAACGACTTCTTGTAAAAAAGAAGCTACTGTGACTATCACGGCAAATCCATATCCATCGGCTATTATAAAAGGTGGCGGCGATTATTGTGAAGGCGAAGCTGTTGACAATATTTCCGTAACATTCACGGGAACGGCTCCATTTACGTTTACGTATAATGAAAATGGAACAGAAAGCGCAAGCAATTCTGCCACAACCACAACGGGACAGATTGTTCCGTCTTCAACATTGGCTGCCGGTGATGCATCGTCGGAATATGTATATACCATGGCGAGTCTGCAAGATAAGAACTGTACCGCACCGGCGTCGGAACTTACCGTTGCGAAATCGGGAAGTGCCACGGTAACTATTGGTGCTGTTCCTGAAGCAACAATAACTGCAACTCCGGCAACGGCTTCAGTGTGCGCACCGGGAACGGTTGCGTTGGTGGGCGCTTCGAACGTGAGTGGCGCAACACTTGCATGGAGCGGACTCGCATCGGGAAGTTCTGCGAATGTTACCGCATCGCAATCTGGTGAATATACATTGACTGCCACAAATAAAGTATCGGCAAGATTAACCTGTACGAGCGAACAAGTAAGTAAGGTCGTTGAAATTCAAGATAAACCAGTGCTGACTATAGAAGTTGTTGGTGACGATGCTGTTTGTAGCGGAGAAACAATTTCATTGAAAGCGACTTCAACCACACAAGGTGGAACGTTCACTTGGTCGGGTTCGGGTGTGACTGG
>JAFZOY010000092.1 GCA_017552705.1 Bacteroidales bacterium | reverse complement strand
CTACTACCCCATATAAGACCTTCTATAAGAGACGATGTTTCTATGTACCCTCCTAAACATAGAATAACAAACAATATTATAAAAAATAGACTTTTTATTCGCCCTGTAATAATAGTACCTAAGACAAAAAAAGTTATAATACCGCCAAAGATATAAAATAACACATCCCATTGATAGAGATGGCTGATTACTGTCATTATAGAACAGCCAACAAATAAGATGTTAAAAATAAATTCAATAAACTCCATTTTAATCGTTAAATTTGAAGAATATCACTTTGCAATTACACAGCCATAAAATTCAATCAGCCTATCAGGATTTGACATCGCAAACCTAATGTGTGAAATGGTTGTATCACTATAAAAAATATGACATACGTAGGGGATAATGGGATTAAAATCATATGAACCATGTACAAATTGCATCCTCATATCAGGCAATATATCCATTTTTTCGAAGGAAAATGAATCTATTATTTTTAACCCTCTTACATTTGTTAATTGAACATCCAAGCGACCTGAAACAAGGTAAATTGTTAGTGTAATTAGCACATCAATTGGCCCATGAGAAATACATTGTCCTGCCTGCCACTCTTCATATTTATTTGAACGAAATTGAATCTTCTTTGGAAACATGATTATATTATTTCAGTTCATTCAGGAAATTAAAAAACATTGCATCTATAACTTCTGGTCTATAACCAAATTTGATAGCAGTCATTTTACATAATGATAATTCATTTTCGTCAATGTGTCCGTCAACCATCATTAAAGCAACCATATCTTTTAGATACTTTTCTTTTGTTGCAGAATCTTCAGGAACAGTAAATTTTGTATTGTCTTTCCCCTCAAGCATTTTTTTGAATTCTTTTTCCGAAATACCTTCCCTCGTAGCAATTGCCGATATCATAAGTTTTTCATTTTCATGCAGTTCACCATCAACTAATGATAGTGCTAAAAGATTTTTGATAATACTTAAGCGAGCTTTTTCTTTTCGTGATTTAAATAATAGTCCCATAATTTTAATTCTTAATTCTTAATTCTGTTTTTCTATTTTTTCTTGATTCAATTTTCGAAGTTCTTCATTATTAAAGTCAAACAAATAAGGAACTGCATATGGTTTTAATTCATCAAAAATATTACCTGTGTGTTTGGGTTCCCAAGTATCTTTGTGTCCTTTAGTGATTTTCTGGACTTCTTCAAATGCTTTTTGAGACAATGCAAAGTCTTCGTTTTTCTCAATTAAGGTTCTTATATATCCCGAATCAGAAGCAACAATTTCCCTAATTGTTTCATTTTTATGTCTTTTAGAGAATGGAATAATGTCGTCTATTTCAAAAATCATAATTATAAATTTTAAGTTAGGATTACAAAACTAAAACTATTATTTTAAATTTCAAAGAAAACTTGAAGTTTTGTTTCATATTCTTAAATCCTTGCTTTTATAATGAAAATACCATAAAATATAAATTTGTTCATTATGGATTTGGTACAATTAGGAAAGAATATTTCAGCAAAACGTCGTTTGCTTAAACTATCACAAGAGGATTTATCATTTGAAATGAATATTTCCGTTACAGCTCTTTCCCGTATCGAGCAAGGCAAGTCCGATATTTCCTTCAACCGTCTGCTTCAAATAGCCCAAATCCTAAAAGTGCCAGTTTCTGCCTTGGTGCAAGACGATACATCCGCCGATTTCAGCAAACTTTCTTCAGACATCGCCCAAATCAAAGCCGATGTGGCAGTGATTAAAGAGGTGGTAGTGGTATAGTATTAGCGAGTGCGTTTGTTTTGTAATCTTGCCTTTGCCATTGCTTCTTTTATGCCTCCATTTTTCACAAAAAACGTTTCAAGTTTCGTTAGGTAACTTTCCATCATTTTGTCAGTTTGGTGAATCAAGGTCAGGGCAACATTTGAGAGTTCCTCTGCTGTCCATTTTGTAAAAAACGGCTGATAATACGGCAGGTCGTTGTGGTACTTGCAATAAGTAACCATAGCAGAATATCGGGGATGGGAATTGTCCCAAATCGCAAGGTTTCGTGTTCGTAAATAATCTTCGTAGTCTTCACGAAGTTCCAATAAACTGCTTTTCCCAACATTCAATAACTTAATTTGCATTTCGGTAGATGTTACACCATCTGCCATACCTTCCACAAAATTCTGTTTCCCTGAGCGAGCCGCCTGAATCATTTGGTCCACAGTTCTATCTCTGCTGCTCAGAAACTTATGGGCAAAGAAAAAGGTCAAATCATAAATAACTTGTGATTTTTTGTAAAAATAGGTATTTTTACAATTTCCGTTTCCCCGTAGGAAACCTTGGGTGTTTTGTATGCGTGCCATATTAGATTTATTATGTTGATGCAAAGATAGGAATTTTAGAGAACTAGTTGACTAGATTTATAGAAGAACAAGTAAAAACTTTATGACCAAAGCTATGGGTAATTAAAGAGATTGTAGCGCTGTAATTAGTTTTATCAAAACTAAAACTACAATGCTTTAATAAGATTTTCGTTTATTGCTAAATTTTTCGATACTTTTGCAGGCGGTTAATTAAATAGAATAAAAACAACAATGCAAGCTCTCCAACTGATAACGACTTTAGCACTTTTGGTTATACTCCACGAATTGGGGCATTTTACGTTTGCAAAACTATCAAAGACGAGGGTTGACAAGTTTTATTTGTTTTTTGACCCGTGGTTTTCGTTGTTCAAAGTAAAAAAAGGTGAAACGGAGTATGGCATTGGCTGGCTTCCGCTTGGTGGCTATTGTAAAATTGCCGGAATGGTAGATGAATCGTTGGACAAAGACCAACTGCAATCGGAGCCGAAGCCATGGGAATATCGCTCAAAACCATGGGGACAACGGTTTATGATAATCATTGGTGGCGTGTTGTTCAATTTTCTTACGGCAATTATTATTTACTCTGCACTTTCGTTTGTGTACGGGAAAACGTATTTGCCGTTGCAAAACCTGGAATACGGCGTGTATTGCGATTCTACGGCACAGAGCATTGGCTTTGAAAATGGCGACAAAATCCTCTTGATTGACGACAAACAGCCCAAAACGTTGAGCGACGCTATTTCGCAAATCTTACTCGACGATGCTAAAATCGTAACTGTAGAGCGCGACGGACGAGAACTTCAAATCAACATTCCCGAAGACATTGGGAAACGAATTCTCGCAAATCCAAACTCATTCTTTCTCGTTGAGAATTTCCCGTTTGTGATAGATTCCATTATGCCGAACACTCCTGCCTCACGTTCCGATTTGCGCGTGGGCGACCGAATCGTCGCAATTGATTCCGTTCCAACGTTGTCGTTTATGGATTTTGCGAAAAGCGTAAAACCTTTTGCAGGCAAGGATGTTGTTTTAACAGTTGTAAGACATAGTTTCGAAGAAAAAATTCCCGTAACCGTTTCCGAGGAAGGGAAAATCGGTGCATACACAAAAACTGCCTACAACCTGTTTGAAACGGTCACTGAAAAATATTCCCTGTTGCAATCCATTCCCGAAGGCATAAAAATGGGATTCAACACCCTGACATTTTACGTGAAACAGTTCAAACTTGTGTTCACCAAAGAGGGCTCGCAACAAGTGGGAACATTTGTGTCGATGGGAAAAATGTACGACAAGGAATGGAATTGGAGACAATTCTGGTCGTTGGCGGCATTGTTTTCGGTGATACTTGCATTTATGAACATTCTTCCCATTCCGGGACTTGACGGCGGTCATCTGCTCTTTTTAATTGTGGAACTGATTATCCGTCGCAAACCAAGCGAGAAATTCTTAATCAAGGCGCAAATGATAGGCATGGCGATAATTTTCGCCATATTCTTCTATGCGTTGTTCTTAGATTTCGGACGGTTATTTTAGACCTTTCCGTTTCTGGAAATCACGTTCTTGTTCCTCGCTGATTTCACCCACGCCAAAATACTGTAGCTCAGGGTGGGCGTAGAAAAATCCGCATACCGAAGACACTGGAACCATCATATATGTCTCCGTTAGAGTGACACCGATTTCTTTGGTCGCATTCAACAAGTCGAATAACTGAGTTTTTTGACTATGGTCAGGGCAAGCGGAGTAGCCAATTGCCATTCGTCGGCCACGATACGAAGTTTTGAGAATGGCTTCGATATTCTGTTCCTCTTCGGGAGAATAGCCCCAATATTGTTTTCGCACGTCGTAATGCAATTTTTCGGCAAAAGCTTCGGCTATACGGGCTCCGAGAGTTTCCACGAGCATTGCCGAGTAATCGTCACCTTGAATTTTATACGACTTGGCAAGTTTCGGAATTTCCAGACCTGCCGTTAATGCAAAACAACCGATGTAGTCGGAAATATTGGAACTTTTTGGAGCGATAAAATCAGACAAACACAAATTTGGATTACCGTTCGCACGCAATAATTGCTGACGGTAGTTGTAAAACGTAGCCTTAACCTGTTTACGCGACTCGTCGCTGTACAATTCTATATCGTCATTTACAGAATTTGCTGGATAAAACCCAAGAACGGCTTTTGGCGTTATTAGTTGATTGTCAACAATATGCCGCAACATTTTCTGCGCATCGTCGAACAATTTCCGTGCTTCGTCACCTTTGTGAACATCGTCGAAAATGGCGGGATATGGAGCACCTTGCAGTCCCCAAGCATCAAATAAAAACGACCAATCAATGAACTTAATTATTTCATGTAAGTCAACGTTGCTTATTGTTTTATTATCAATGAATTGAGGTGTAACAATTTGTGCAGATTGTTCGTTGAATCGAAACCTATTGGCACGAGCATCCGCCAATGGCAGCATATCATTAACCTGACGGTTTAAATAAAGCCGTCTAATTAAATCATATTCAGCATTTAACTCGTCAATATATTTTTGTCTCGTTGCCGACAACAAAGCGGAGCACACACTCGCATTTATTGAAGCATCGCTCACATACACGACCGGAGCAGAATACAACGGTGCTATTTTAACAGCAGTGTGGACTTTCGATGTCGTTGCACCACCTATCAATACGGGTATTTTCAAATGACGACGTTCCAATTCCGCCGCAACATTCTGCATTTCTTCGAGCGAAGGCGTAATTAATCCACTTAACCCTATGAAATCCACGTTGTTTTTCACGGCTTCGTCAACAATCTTTTCTGTTGGGCACATAACGCCCAAATCTATCACTTCAAAATTGTTGCAGGCAAGTACAACGCCAACAATATTTTTCCCAATATCGTGCACATCGCCTTTCACCGTTGCCAACAAGATTTTCCCTGCCGTGGTCGCCTTGGACTGCTGTTTCTCTTGTTCGATATATGGTTCAAGAATGGAAACTGCCCGTTTCATTGTTCGCGCAGTTTTCACAACTTGGGGCAAAAACATCTTTCCTTGTCCAAACAAAACCCCAACCTCATTCATTCCACTCATCAGCGGCCCTTCGATAATCGACAACGATGAGGGATACCGCCCTCTCGCTTCCGCCAAATCTTCTTCCAGATGGTCGGGCAAACCTTTCATCAGCGCATACGCCAAACGGCGTTCCACCGAGGAATTTCGCCAATCTTCGTGTTTTACTGATGTGGATTCGTTTTGCTTAATTGTCCCTGCATAATCAACCAATTCCTCCGAAGCGGTGGGCGAAGTATTCAAAACAACGGCTTCAATTTTGTCGCGAAGTTCTTGTGGAATTTCATCGTAAACCTGTAACATTCCAGGATTTACAATTCCCATATCAAGTCCTGCTTTAATGGCGTGATATAGAAATACCGAATGCATCGCTTCACGAACAACATTGTTGCCACGAAACGAAAACGACACGTTACTAATTCCACCGCTTGTTTTCGCATACGGCAAATGTTCCTTTATCCAACGAACAGATTCAATAAAATCTTTTGCGTAATTATCGTGCTCCGAAATACCTGTGGCGATAGTCAACACGTTGGTATCGAACACAATATCTTGTAGTGGAAAATCTATACTTTGTAGAAGTTTATATGCTCGCTCGCAAACGGTGATTTTCCGTTCATACGTGTCGGCCTGCCCTTGCTCGTCAAACGCCATCACAACCAATGCCGCTCCGTATTTTTTCACCATTCTGGCTTTTTTCAGGAATAATTCTTCGCCTTCTTTCAAACTCAACGAATTCACCAAACACTTGCCTTGCACGCATTTCAGTCCAGCCTCAAGCACTTCCCATTTCGACGAGTCAATCATGATTGGAACGCGCGAAATTTCTGGTTCCGACGCAAGCAAGTTCAGGAAATGAATCATTTCTACCTTGGAGTCGAGCATTGCATCGTCGAGATTCACATCAATTATCTGCGCACCGTTTTCAACCTGTGCACGGGCAATTGAAAGCGCTTCGTCGTAGTTTTTCTCACGAATCAAACGGGCGAATTTTGCGGAACCAGCCACATTTGTACGTTCACCGATATTTATGAAATTCTTTGACTTCTCAACCGTAAGAGGCTCAAGTCCACTCAAATACATGGTGTGGTTTTCCTGAGGAATCGGACGGGGTGAATATGTGCCGACGATTTCCGCAATCTTACGAATATGTTCGTCGTTTGTACCGCAGCAACCTCCAATAATGTTCACATACGAGTGTTCCAAATACGGGCGGACAAAGTCCTGCATCAACTCAGGGGTTTGGTCGTATTTTCCGAATTGGTTTGGCAAGCCTGCATTGGGGTGTGCACTCACACAAACTGGCGATTTTTCCGACAACTCCTTCACAAAAGCGGTCAATTCCTTTGCTCCCAACGAACAGTTCAGTCCAATGCTGACAATATTTGCATGGGAAATGGAACGGATACACGCTTCGAGCGTTTGTCCCGACAAAATACGGCCGCTTGCGTCGGCAATCGTAAACGAAACCATCACGGGAAGATCAGTGCCAAGTTCTGTTTGAACCAAATCAATTGCAAACAAGCATGCTTTTACATTCAATGTGTCAAACGAAGTCTCTACCAATAATATATCAACTCCAGCTTGAATCATTGCTTTAACTTGTTCGCTATAGGTAGCGACCAAGTCGTCGAAAGTTACTGCCCGAAACGCAGGATTGTTCACGTCGGGCGACATTGACGCCGTTTTATTTGTTGGTCCAATTGACCCACAGACGAAACGGGGTTTTGCAGGATTTTTCTTGGTGAATTCGTCAGCAACCTGCCGTGCGATGGAAACCGAAGCAATATTTATTTCGGAAACAATATCTTGTAATCTATAGTCTGCTTGCGATATTCTGTTGGCATTGAACGTGTTAGTCTCTATTATATCAGCTCCTGCTTCAAGGTATTTTGTGTGAATTTCACGAATGACGTCGGGACGCGTCAAGCTCAACATATCATTATTGCCTCTCAGCAAAATTGGAGAATCAAGAAAACTTGTTCCTCGGTAATCCTCTTCTTTGAGGTTGTAACGTTGAATCATTGTTCCCGTTGCGCCGTCAAGTACAAGGATTCGAGTCGCCAATATGTCAAGAAATTCTTGTTTCGTCATTGTCGTGTTTTATTTGGCGCAAAAGTAATGATTTTCGCGTTCGTTTTTTGAAGATATATACATTTACAATGAAATAATACATAGAATTTCAAGCAATAATTGACGAAAATCAGGGCGATTTGCTTACCCGATTAAGCGGATTTTGATATTTTTGCTTATTGGATTAAGCAAAATTATGGCAGAAAAAAAGACCGACGAATATTATATGGAACAGGCTCTCGTGCAGGCAAAAATGGCCTACGAGAAAGAAGAAGTTCCCATTGGATGTGTGATAGTGTGCGAAGGAAGGATAATCGCCCGTGCACATAATTTATCGGAAACATTGAATGACCCGACTGCACACGCAGAAATGCAGGCATTTACTATGGCGACAGAATTTTTAGGAGGAAAAAGTTTACAGAAATGCACGCTTTATGTGACTGTGGAACCGTGCGTAATGTGCTGTGGCGCAGCTTATTGGGAACAACTTGGCAAAATCGTATATGGCGCTTCCGATGTAAAGCGAAACGTGTCGGAACTGCATGACAGAATCCTTCACCCAAAAACTGAGGTGGTTGGCGGCGTGTTGAAAGAGCAATGCGAGGACTTGATGAAACAGTTTTTTAAAGAAAAGCGGTAGTTTTAAAAGAAGAGGAAATTTACCTCACCAATTTAGTTAAATTGGAGTTGCCTATGATGCGGAGGATTTCGGGGATTTTGTTTTCGTCAACTTCAAGTTGGAGTACAAATTTTTTTGCCTGAGGTTTTTCGTCGGCAGTTACAAACGGCGAGAAAAAGTTGTAATTCAATTCTTGCGAAACCGCAAATAATTCTTTCACGTCCCACGAATCATTTTTAAGTTTGTTGGCAAGATTTTGCCGTGACATACCAATTCTTCGTGCTAATTCCGATACCGAAACATCTTGTTCTACTGCGATTTTTCTAATCCAATCACCAATATGTAATTCTTCTATATTCATAATTTCTAATTTCTAAAAGAATTACGAAGTTACTGCAAGAAAAAGTTTGAATTTTGGCAAAATAATATTGCGTATGTCAAAATATTTATATATTTGTAAAATAATTTTGACAAATTGTCAAAAAATATTTTCGCCTAGAAAATAAAAGACAAAATAAGATGAATCTACTTCAAGTAATTAACAAGCGAGAAATAAATCATAAATTAAAATTAAAACTATGAAACGAGTAATTTTATCATTTGTTGCAATTATTGCTTCTGTATTTGCTATTGGGCAAGGAACCACGTTAGAAGAGTATAATTATGTGACCAAGGGTTACAAAATTCAGATAGAATCAGGACTTGATGATAAAGCAGAATATAGTTGGAAAGATATTGGGACATGGAAATTAACGTGGCCGAGCGGAGAAAAAAGAGAATGCGAATTTAAATGGTTGATGAAAGATGAGGTCTACAATGGAAAAACTTTCTCACATAGATGTGCTACATTAATGATATATAAAAGAACCGATATCTCTAATGGAGCAAGACACTATGTTTGTATTCCAGAAGCCAATTCGTCTTCAGACTTATGGGACAAAACATTGGCATATCTTAATGAACACGAAATGGAAACAAGTGCCCCTCTTTTACAAACAGTATGCTATGCTATGATGCATTATGCTTCAAAAATGATTGAATTAAATAATATACAAGCTGATGCAACTACTGAAGAAGAATACAACTATCTGACGAAAGGCTTAAAAATACAACGCAATAGTGGTTTAGATATGAAAAAAGGTTATTGGTTATATGGTTGGGGACGTTGGTCTACAACCAGGGGCACACAAGAGAGAGTTTGTACATATGAGATACTATGTAAAGAGTCCAGTGCTGATATTGCCTCCGCTATTTTAATGCATTATCAAAGAGTGGATATTTCTAATGGAGCAGATGATTATGTATGTATTCCGACACTTAGTGCACCAAAAGCACTTTGGGATCAAACTCTTAATTATGTTAATTCCATCAATAAAAGTAGCACCTCTCAAATGCGAACTATAATATATACATTAATGAAAGCAAGTTCTTATGACATATCATTTCGTGGATAATGAATTTAATATAGCATTATGAAAAAACTACTATTTCTCATTTTCTCATTCTATTCATTGATTGGATTTTCTGAACCAATCACAATGGAATATGCAAAACAAACTGCAATTTCTTTTTTAGAGAAAAACAATTCTTCGGTTTTAAAAAGTAACACAACATTCACACTTACCGATGCCGGTAATCTTTTTCCAAAGAACACAGACAATGTGCTAAAAAACGATGATGAAAGTAGGACAATGTTTTTATTCAACATTGGGGATAGTGCAGGATTTATAATTGTTTCTGGGGATAATGCCGTACAACCAATCTTGGGATATTCCAACGAAGGGAAGATTGATATTGCTACAATACCACCGTCTGTAGAAGCTTGGTTAGAAGGCTATAACGATCAAATTGTGTATGCTCAGAAAAATGCAATATTCCAAAATGAGCAAATTGCAAAAATGTGGGACGGTACATCCGCCACATTAAAGGCATCGGGTAGTGTGTCTCCATTACTCAAAACGAAATGGGATCAATCTCCGTATTTCAATGAATTATGTCCATATGACTACGACGAAGAAGAATACACTCTTACCGGCTGCCCTGCCACAGCCATGGCTCAAATTATGAAATATTGGGAATGGCCTGCTGTTGGAAGCGGATTTCACTCTTATAAGCATGAAAAATATGGAACACTTTCTGCGAGTTTTAGTAGCACAGAATACGATTGGGATGCTATGCCCAACGAAGTAAATTCATCAAACTATGCTGTCGCAGTGTTAATGTATCATTGCGGTGTCGCAGTGGATATGGAGTATGGCGTCGACGGTAGTGCTAGTCATATGATAAAATACAGTAAAAAAGACAAAAGTGCTTGTGAATATGCTTATCCCACATATTTTAGATATGATTCAAGTATAAAAGGTGTTTATAAAAGTGACTATACCTATAAAGAATGGAACGCCCTATTAAAAGAAGAATTAGATAATGGTAGACCTGTTCAATATCGAGGTTCAGACAAAGAAGGTGGACACACATGGGTTTGCGATGGATACGACGAGAACGATTATTTCCATATGAATTGGGGTTGGGGCGGATATTGTGATGGATATTATGCTTTAAATAGTTTAGTCCCTGGCACAGGTGGAGCAGGTGCAGGTAATGGGAGTTACAATAGTGGTCAAGGTATGCTCATTGGCATACAACCTGCTAAAACGGAAAGTTTCAACCTTATTCTGTTTGATGATGTAACCGCAAGTTCCTCTCAAATAACATACGGAAGCAGTTTTTCCGTATCGGTAAACCTTAAGAATAAAAGTGATTACGACTTCTACGGAGATTATGCAGCGGCAATATTCGATGTAAACAATACTTTTATTGATATGGTTGAGATAAAAGAAGACCGTAGCCTACGTGCCGACTATTCGTATTCAAGTAACTTAGTGTTTTCTACCAATGGTATGCTATCTCTCTATCCTGGAAACTACAAAATATATATTTGTTATAGGGCCAAAGGTGGAGCTTGGTCAATTGCGGGCAATAATTTTTGGCATAATTACGATACTTATGCACCGTTGAAAGTAAAACCATATGAAAGTGACCTTAGATTGTATAAACCTTTATCTGTTGTGAGTGAGCATATCTATAGCGGTGATGAATTTGTTGTCAATACTGATGTCGCAAATTGGAGTGATTATGATTTTGAGGGGACATTTCTTCTTGCCTTAATGGATAAGGAGGACATAAAAAAAGCTTATTTAGTCAATTATATAGAAGACGATTTACCCTCTAACTATTGTTTTGGCGGTAGTGGTTTAACTTTTTCTACTGATAGTTTAGAAGCTCCTCCTGGGACGTATTATCTATTATTGGCATATTATTGGAATAACGAAGATGGTGATATTATTGGTTCTACAAATGAATACATGAATCCAATTGAGATAATTGTTCAAGAGAAACCTTTAGAGCCTGATAAATACGAAGAAAATAATTTCGTAAGAACTGCATATACATTTAAATCATTGCAGTTCAGCAATAATACTGCTTCTATAAACACGCAAAGTGCGAATATCCAAAATGGCTCTGACGTAGATTACTACAAAATAACATTAGACGGAGATTATCTTTATAACATATCTGGTGTTTTAAATGACCTGTATTCCGAAGAAAATTCCAAATATACTGGCGATATGATAGTTTCGTATTCTTTTGATGGTGAAATTTGGTCAAATGTATATGATAGTGAGATTGATGGATTTTTCCACAATGGTAGTGGGGAGGTGTATTTCGTTGTTTCTTCGTATTTCTCAGGAGGACATGGTACATACAATTTGGAGCTGAACATTATTCGAAGCGAAATGATTCAACCTGACCAATACGAACCCAATAATGAATTGGAGTCTCCATATATTATTTCCAATCTGACTTTTAACGACGATTATTCAGAAATAAACCTATCCGCAAACATTCATTCTGATTCAGACCTGGACTTGTTCAAAATTGAATTTCAAGAGGGCTATACCTACTATGTTTCGGCAATTGTAGATGACATATATTCGCAAGACGATTCTCCTTATACAAGCGATGTCCTATTTGTATATTCAACAGATGGGGAACATGCTTCGGATTCGTATGACACCTCAATGGAAGACGACTATGTTACACTTGAGGGGAAATCAGATATATATTTCTTGGTCGCACCCTACGAAGGAGGTACAATCGGAACATATAATTTAAAGATTCAGATATACCGTGATACACTCTTGCTACCAGACATTTATGAGCCAAACGATAAAGATAGTGAACCATATGTGTTTGATAATGTTGTGTTTATAAACGATACTGCAAGAATCAACACCGACGGAGCTAATGTTTTTGAAAACTTATATGAACATGATTATCTAGATATTTATGCCTTGATTCTTAAGGAAGGTTATAATTATACTATATCTGCCAATATCTATGATAGGGAGAATTCCGAGCAATATACATCGAATGCGTATTATATATATGCCATAAAAGGCGAAGAAGATAATGTTTATGATGAAACATCACCGAAACCATTCACAACCATAGGAGGGAAAACTATCTATTTTGTCGTTAGTGTAATTGATGAATATAGTTTTGGCACATACAACTTAGAATTGACCATTGCACGCGATACAATCTTGTCTCCCGATGCATACGAGCCAAACAATAGAGAAACTAATGCGTACAAATTCAGAAATATTAAATACGTAAACGACAAAACAAGTCTTTACGTTGATGATGCAAATATACAATCAACTTCTGATTACGATTTCTTTACTTTTGACTTGGAAGACGGCTACGACTACACCATAGATATTCGAATAAAAGACAAAAATACTGGTATGATGTCGCTTTATACAAGCGATGTAAAATTTCAATATTCAATAGATGGGCGAAATAATTCAACTGTATATGACGAATATTTGCCAGCTCCTATTACGATAGAAGGAGGCTCTCAAGTTGCTGTTGGGGTATATGGAACAAAAGGAACCTATGGACTGGAAATTAGTATCAAACGAGTAAAAAAACAATCAACTTCGTTAGATGAAAACGGGGAATATCTTTCTATTTATCCCAATCCTTGCGAATCTATACTTTATGTAGAAACAAACAAAGATGTTTCGGGATATAAGATTGTTGATTTGGCAGGGAGGATAGTTATATCATCGAATAAAATCGAAGATTTTAACATGTTAAATTTGGAGAATCTGCAACCAGGACATTATACATTGTTTTTATTTATTGACAATGAATGGATAAAACAATCTTTCATAAAGAGATAAGGGGAGTTCTTTCCATAATGTTCCTTGCTTTGTTTTCTTGCTGTAATGGAAACAAAACATTATCTACAGAAAGAAATAGCGAAGCTTTGCATGCTGTCCTTATCTATAAAACAGCTAAGGATTATTCAAACAATATTCCGCTAATGATGAACGAAGATAAGACAGAAATTGTATCCTATCCTGCAATAAGTGATGTCTCTGACAAAAAAAAACCTCAAAATTTAATTGATGGCTATTTGTTAGACAATTTTGGAATATGTAAAAACACCGTTTACACATCATACACATTTGAAGATTATAAGAAGTTAACCAAACAGCCAAACATTCAAGAACTAAAGACAAAAATCATTGATTTTAACCCTTTTGTGGAAATCTATAAATACAACAAAGTGTCGCCATCTATCGAAATTCTTAATCAAGAAATATCTAACAATTTTATTAACTGTGAAAAATTATAAGAAATGAGAAATTTGATTTATTGTGTAATTGGATTACTTGTGTTTATCAATACGCCATCCTTTTCTCAAACGGATTTTCCATATGGGAAATTGCTAAATTATACCGCTCAAGATTTTACAAATGCAAAATTCAAGTTTAATGCAAAGAAGAACACTTGGACATTAACCAAAATTGACGGCATGCACATGTTAGACCAAATATCCGCTTTAGCAGAAGATGCGAACGCAAATGTATCTATAAGTGAAGACAATTACAGAATAGTTGTTCAGTTAGCGGACAATTCTAAAATAGCATCTATAAAAGTCCTTTTTTATAAGAAATCAGTCTACGATGATATTGTAAATTTTGCCATAGCAAATGGTTCAAAAATTACAGATACAGACAATGGTTTAATTAAAAAGAAAACGTATGATTACGGGGGATATAATTTTAAGATTCAACAAACTGAGATAAAAGTCTCCGAATCAGATAAATACAACGAATTCATATACGAAATAACAACAAGTGTAAATGTTCCTGGTCAAAAGGCCAATAGTGTAAATGCGTTTTATTAATGGATAAAAATTGAACTAATATCGCCATTCCCTCAACGGAGTGGCGATTTTTTTAGTCTCTAAACACAAATTCTGGGTTATACTCAATATTATAGGCTTGCAAAAAGGCTTCGTATTCTTCTCGGAATGTCTTTTTACGATGGTGTTCCTTTTGATTCATAACATATCGTTTCACTTTCTCTACTGCTGACGCACTGACAGAAAATATGCCGTAGCCTCCTTGCCAAGCAAATTGAGAATAATACGGATTCAATGTCTTAATCCATTTACTGCTGCATTTTTTGATGTCTTCCATAAAATCAGCCATTGATACCGTGCGCGGAAGCGTGCATAGAATGTGGATATGATTAGGCACACCGCCTATTTGGATGACCATTGATTTCTTGTTGACGATGATTCCATCGACATAGGCAAATAAAGCGGGAAGGTCTTCTTCGCAAATGGTGACGGAATTATATTTTGTGTGAAATACAAGATGAATATAGACTTGAGCGAGCGATTGAGCCATTATGATTAATTTTTAGATGAATAATGAAATATGTCTGAGCCTTTCAGGCTCATTATAATGGAGGCGCAGGAGCCTATCCTACGGCGATGCCGCAGGGAAATTCTGTCCGAGCCCTTCGGGCTCTTTCTCTTCTCAAATGATTCTCCGATTAATGATGTCAAGAGCAGCCTGAAAGGCTGCGACAAATATACCCCAATGGCATCGCCTTGGGAATTATCCGCCCCGATGCCACCGCCTTGGGCGCCCCGGGGCAATTCAATAGCAGAATTATGCTCATTGCTCCGATTATCTTCCGAGAGAATATGCAGCCTGAAGGGCTGCGACAGATTTAATATAGCGACCATCTCATTATGTGATTCTTTGCGACAAAATTATAGATTTCTTATTGAAATGCGGTAGCCATTAAAAATAAATCTGTATTTTCGTGAACAAAATTTTAAGGATATGAAAAACGGTAATCTAATCGTAAACATTATTTTCGGAGCAGCAATCATTTTGTTGTTCGTGTTGTATGCAAAGAAACCTTCTGGCGAAACGGTGAAAGATCCAGTGACAACCGAAGTTGATACTTCGCTCGATGCTATTTTTGCCGAAGATGAAATGGTTGAGGCGAATTTCCCAATCGCATACGTAATTGTTGACTCTGTGATGCATAACTATTTGTATTACCAAAAGTTAGAAAAACAATACCAAAACTTGGTTTCATCGGAAGAAGCCAAATTGCAGAAAAAGGCTGAACAATTCCAGAAAGACGTGGAAGAATTCCAATATCAGATAGAAAAACGCATCATTACTTCGGCTGACGCGCAGGCGAAAGAGGCCGAACTTGGTCAACGTCAACAAAATCTGTATGCGGAACAGCAGAAAAAGCAACAGGAATTGGCGATGAAAGAACAAAAACTTCTCGATCAACTGATTGACAGTGTTCACGCCTGCATCAAATTCTACAATGCTGACGGAAAATACAAAATCATTCTGAACAACGCATACCAAAGCAGCGTGTTGTACGCCGAGGAACAATTAAACATCACCAACGACATTCTCAAAGTGATGAACGCTCGGTATAGCGCGGCAATTCAGAAGAAATCGAAATAATATCTTGTGGCGACGATGTGCATCGTCACCATAGAAATTCCAGATAAATGAAAATCATCGTTGCCGTTACGGGCGCATCGGGTTCGTTGTATGCTCAACGACTGTTCGACAGACTGCACGAACTGCGTAGTCAGATTGATGAAGTGTGTGTGGTGTTCTCGCAAACGGCAAAAGATGTGTGGCAGTCCGAAATGCCTTCAACGCCAAATCTGTATGATTTTATGGAGTATGCCGATACGGATTTTTTTGCTCCAATAGCTTCTGGCTCGGCAAAATACGATGCTATGGTCGTTTGCCCTTGCAGTGTAGGCACAATGGGGCGAATTGCCCACGGCACAGCGGAAACGCTTATCTCACGTGCCGCCGATGTAATGCTCAAAGAGCGAAGAAAACTGATTCTTGCCGTCCGCGAAACGCCTTTCAGTTTGATTCATATTAAAAATATGGAACTGATTACCCTTGCAGGAGGAATTATTTGTCCCGCAAATCCGTCGTTTTACTCGCGCCCGCAAACGGTTGCCGACGTGTGCGACACGGTAATAGACAGAATCATCGACCTACTTGGATTGGAAAACAATTGTTTTCGTTGGGGAAAATAAACTGTTTTTAATAGTTGCATTCCTTTCTTTTTTCTATATTTGTATAATTTGAAAATTATTGCTTCTTATGAGAAAGATTTTACTATTTGTCGGTTCCATCTTGTTTGGTTTCGGACTATATGCGCAGGAAAATAGTTATAATTTCAGCGAACTTACAATACAACTTTCAGTTGCAGATTTTGTACTGAAAAATACGGAACAGGGTACGAACGAAGGTCAATATTCGAGTGAATTATACTCGCAATTGTCGGGAAAAAACAACGCCGCGCTTGCCATACAACTTGCTCCGCAAAGCCAGTCGGAAATCGACCAACAAACTGAAATATTGGCAGATGCGATTCGTGAATATGCCGCATCGGTGGTGACTTCAACATCCAGCGAATTCAACATTGATGAACTTTCTACGGAAGTAACAGTAGCAACCTGGCTTCTCAGCGCATCGAAAATAGGCACGAAACAAGGTCAATTCCCACAAGAACAATATTACGCTTTGTACGATGTGAAACAAGAAGCAAAGGCTGCATTGAAAACAGCGGAAAGCCAAAATGAAATCGATGAGAACTATCAAACTCTCGTGGCAGCAGAAGACGTTTTTAAAGCGTCAGTTTATGTTGAAGACGTTGTGGAAATCCCGTCGTACGACAATTCGCAACTCAGTCTATCTATTGACAGAGCATCTTTATTGTTGGAAACCACAACGTACGGAACAGAAATCGGTCAGTATTCCGTAACCGAATATATGAATCTCTCGAAAGCGACGGAATCGGCAAAAACGATTCTCGCAAAGTCAAACAAGCAATCGGAAATCGACAAGGAGGAGGCCGCTCTTACAAAGGCAATCCAAACGTACACCGACACAAAGATTACGGAAGAAACGTATGTGAAGCCAGATTCTCCGTACAATGTTGGACAATTGTCGTCGAAAATTGAAACTGCCAATTATTATTTGGACAACACGACATACGGCACAAATGTGGGACAATATCCTATCGCGCAGTATAAAAATTTGCTTGCCGAAACAGAAAAAGCAAAGGATTTGTTGACTTCGGCACAAAATCAGTCGGAAATTGATGCGCAAACAAGTGCGCTTGGTCAAGCAATTGACGAATACGTTGAATCGAAGCTAACAGAGTCATTACCACCACAATACGATGAAACATTCGACATCAATGTGATGGTGAACAACGAAAACTACGGAAAAACGTATGGCAGCGGTTCCTATTCGAAGCGGAGCGTTCGTATAATTGCTTCTCCTGCAAGTGGTTATCGCTTTGTGAAATGGGAAGACGGCAACGAGGATAATCCAAGGAACATTATGGTTACAAAAGACGAAGTGTATATGGCTGTTTTTGAAAAAATCACAGAGCCAGTCACTGATTCAACACTTTACACTATAAATGCGGTGTCTATAGACGACCAGTTGGGACTTGTTCTCGGAAGTTCTAAAAACATTGCCTACGGCACAAAAATCACATTGATTGCACAGGTGTCGTTCGACGGCTATCATTTTGCAGGCTGGAGCGATGGAAACACCGAAAATCCACGCCAGTTGACTGTTACGGAAGACCAAGTGATTGTGGCTTTGTTTGAAAATGGTTCTACGGCAATAGATGATCCTATCGTTGAAAACGACATTCAAATTATTCAGCGACAAATAGTTATGAATGGAGAGGTTCCTGCATACGTATATGACATTCTCGGGCGGAAAATTGCAAACAAAAATCTTTCGCAAGGAGTGTATTTAGTGTCGATGAACGGCAAAACCGCACGGGTTTTTATTCAGTAGTCTATGAATAGCCTCGCCGCAAACGGGCTTATTCCATAGAGAAAATGTTCATTTCGCACTTCTCACAATCAAATTCAACACGGAATTTGTGCGTTCTGTCGAATAATTCAATAGGTTCGGCGTGCCCTTTTTTGCAATTGCCAAGCTGATAGCGGATACAATATTTTGTGGTCATAAGTGGCACATTTTTCAAATGTCCGCACTCAAATGCCCGTTGCGAAACTTCAATGCCATGACGGTGGAAGAAATCCGCAGCTTTTTGGTTTGCAACATTCAAACGGAAGTCAAGTGGCTCTGAAAGAGGATATTGCACATTGTTTTTTTGTAGAAATGAGGATGAGGTGCCCATCGTTTCTACGGATTCGATGATTTTGGCCCGTAACAATTCGCACGCTTCCCGACGAAGTGCATTGATGTCGGACACCGCCACAAAAGGTATTGATGTCCCCTGACAATCAATTGATTCCAAACAAAACATGCTGTCGCCCATTTTCGAAATCTGCGAAATAAAGGTTTCCTTCTGTCGTTGTGGATTTTTTGCGATTTCCGTAGCGGTCCGTTCTACTGTAACAGAATGACCATCAGCGTCGGAAAGCGAAAGCGAATACGACAGACCATCAAACGCACATACCGCTTGCACTGGCAATCTCCTTGGTTGATTACTTTGGGCAAGTTTCTTTTGAAAGTCGTTGTCATAATTTCGCCAAACTTCCGTTTTTACAGGAATTTGAATCGGTTTATGTAATGTAATACTTTTACCATTCGCTGCATTTACTTGGATGCCAGTTAGTTCATCGTTTTTGTCGTAAAAACAAAGCCCGTCGCCGTTATGCAACGCGACAGTTGTTTTGATTTTCACACCGTCCCGTCCCTGTGATTCCACGGTGCCGATGTATTCCCCTTGTGATTTTGGGGAACGAATATTTGCAATCTTATTTTGTTGTTTATCAATGTAATACTCGGTAAAACCTCGAGTAAAGGTTTTATGTATGTCGGGAGTGAATGTTGGAGAACAGATTCCCTTTGAACTCCGTTGAAAATCAGAGTGTTTTGTTATGAAAGCATCCAATTTCGCCCGAAAATATGCGGTTACATTCTTTACATAATCCTCATCTTTCAAACGGCCTTCTATTTTAAAACTTGAAATTCCAGCTAAAATCAAATCTTCCAAACGATTACAAAGACTCAAGTCCATTGTTGAAAGGAAATATCCATCACGATTTTCGCCCAAACCTTGCAATGTATATTTATGGCGGCACATTTGTGCGCACTCGCCGCGGTTGCCGCTCCGTTCCTTGGCGTATTCGCTCATGTAGCACTGTCCGCTGTAGCAAACGCATAATGCTCCGTGCACGAAAAATTCAAGTGGAACAGACGTTTTTGCAGATATGTCCGCTATTTGCCGTAGATTAAGTTCGCGGGCAAGAACCACCTGTGAAAACCCGACCTTTTCAAGAAACGCGACCTTTTCCGCAGTGCGGTTGTTGAGCTGAGTGCTTGCGTGAATGGGAATTGGCGGCAGATCGCATTCCAATAAACCCAAATCTTGGATTATCAATGCGTCAGCATGGATATTGTACAATGAGTGAGCCAAGTCAACGGCATGGTCTATTTCGTTGTCGTACAATATTGTATTTAATGCTACATAAACCTTTACATTAAACTGGTGCGCATATTGAATCAGCTCCGAAATGTCTTCAAGTGAATTTGCCGCGGTTGCCCGGGCGCCAAATGCCGGTGCTCCAATATACACCGCATCGGCGCCGTGGTTTATTGCCGCAATACCAACCTGTAGATTTTTTGCAGGAGACAGTAATTCAAGTTTTCGCATGCTATTCGCTTTATTTTCAGTCAAATATATGGTATAACGCTGTTCGTTGGCACACGAATGTCAACTTACATCGAACCACATTCTTTCAGAATCTTCTCCAAATCTTCCGGCGTGTCAACGCAAAGATTCTCGAAATCAGTAACTGCAGTGTTGATGATGTAATTATGCTCAACCCAACGCAGTTGTTCAAGGCTTTCCGCTTTCTCCAACGCCGTTTGTGGAAGTTTAGTTACTTCAAGTAAAACTTCACGTTTATAGGCGTAAATGCCTATGTGTTTGTAGTATGTATTTCGTTTAATCCAGTTGTCTTGTTCTTCGCCACGAAAATATGGTATCGGAGAACGGCTAAAATAAATTGCACGTCCATCGATAGCACGAACCACTTTTGGTTTGTTCGGGTTGAATAAATCCGGAGTTTCAGTGATTTCTTTCACCAACGTTGCAATTTGAGTCTTGGGATTATCTTCGAAAATTTGTCCCAGCAATTTGATTTGTTCCGGCTGGATAAACGGTTCGTCGCCTTGCACATTTATCACCACATCGAATGTGTTTCCGTTGGGAATCGACTGTATTGCTTGTGCCAAACGGTCGGTTCCGCTTGGACAAGTATTCGACGTCATAACCACATTGCCGCCAAAAGCCTTCACTCTTTCTTCGATTCGGGTATCGTCGGTTGCCACCCACACGTCGGGAAATGCTTTCGAGGCATTTTCGTACACATGTTGAATCATTGGCTTCCCTTGAATCATTGCCAGCGGTTTTCCTGGAAATCTCGATGAACCGTAGCGCGATGGAATGATAACGATTGTCTTCATGTTAGTGTTTCCTCTTTGTTGTTATGCCATTATTTTTCTTGCAATTTCGGCAAATTGTTTTCCGATAATGGAATTTTCGTCCATTGCGGCTGGTCTGCCGTTGTCGCCACCTTCGCGAATGCCCATCACAATAGGAACTGCACCTAAAAATGGCAAGCCTTTTTCTTTTGCAAGTTGTTCCACGCCGCCTTTGCCAAAAATGTAGTATTTGTTGTTCGGCAATTCTTCGGGTGTGAACCACGCCATATTTTCAATCAATCCTACAATGGGGACTTCGATTTTTTCTTTTTGGAAGAAATCAATTGCTTTCACCACGTCAATTACTGCCACATCCTGCGGTGTGCCGACCATAATTGCGCCAGTGATGTTAATGATTTGACACAGAGTTAATTGAATGTCGCTTGTGCCGGGAGGCATGTCAATCACCATCACGTCTAATTCTCCCCAGTCGGAATCTTGGATGAATTGTTTCAAAACATTGCCAGCCATTGGCCCGCGCCATGCAAGTGCGTCTTCGGGACGAACAAAAAAGCCTATGGAGAGCATTTTTATGCCATATTGTTCAATAGGCAAAATCCATTCTTTTTCGCCTTCCTTGCGTGCTTCGGGTTGTGCATTTTCCGCACCGAACATTTTAGGTATCGAAGGCCCGAAAATGTCAGCGTCGAGCAGACCAACCTTGTAGCCTTGCTTTGCCAATGCTATCGCAAGATTTGCGCTTACGGTTGATTTACCAACGCCGCCTTTCCCCGATGCAACGGCAAAGATCTTTTTAACCTTTGAAACACCGCCTTCACTATCCAAATCGTTTGCCTTAATAATGTTTATTTGCACGTCAACGTTTCCGCAATTTGGAATATTTCGCTTCACCGCTTCCTGAACCGACGATACAATTGCCCGTTCGTACTTGTCGTACTTTTGCGGAAGTCCCAATTGTATGGTAACATTGTTGCCGTTGGTTGTCACTAATTGCACAAAGCGAACCAACGAATCCGTTTCGCCCGGGATAGGAAGTTGGTTCAAAATCTTTACAACTGCTTCTTTCATTGGTTAGTCGTTAAGTTTAAGAACGGCAAGGAATGCCTTTTGCGGAATTTCCACGCTGCCGATTTGTTTCATACGTTTTTTACCTTCTTTCTGCTTTTCGAGCAATTTGCGCTTACGCGAAATATCACCGCCGTAACATTTTGCCGTCACGTCTTTTCTTACAGCCTTAACTGTCTCACGTGCAATGACTTTCGTACCGATAGCCGCTTGGATTGCCACATCGAATTGCTGGCGGGGGATTAGTTCTTTCAGTTTCTCGCAGATACGTTTCCCGAACGTGTAGGCATTGTTTTGGTGAATCAATGCCGATAAGGCATCAACACCGTCGCCGTTGAGCAGAATGTCGAGTTTCGCAAGTTTTGATTCGCGGAAACCAATAATATGGTAATCGAACGACGCATAGCCTTTCGAAATACTTTTCAGTTTGTCGTAGAAGTCGAACACAATTTCTCCAAGGGGCATTTCAAAATTGATTTCCACACGGTTTCCCGTCAGATATGTTTGATTTTTCAGAATGCCACGTTTGTCGATGCACAGTTTCATAATTGGACCGATAAATTCAGCGTTTGTAATGATTTGCGCTGCTATATATGGTTCCTCAATGTAATCGATAGAGCTTGGATCGGGCAGGTCGGCTGGGTTGTTTACCACGATTTTCTGTCCTTTTTTTGTGAAACAGTAATACGACACGTTTGGTGTGGTCGTGATTACGCTCATATTGAATTCGCGGTCAAGTCGTTCCTGAATGATTTCCATGTGGAGCAATCCAAGGAACCCGCAGCGGAATCCGAATCCGAGAGCGGCCGACGATTCTGGCTGATATGTGAGCGAAGCATCGTTGAGTTGTAGTTTTTCCATTGATGCACGAAGAGGTTCATAATCCTCAGTATCAATAGGATAGATGCCTGCGAACACCATTGGTTTCACTTCCTCAAAACCTTCTATGGCCTTTTCGCACGGACGTTCGCGGTGGGTGATCGTGTCGCCCACACGGACTTCGCGGGCTGTTTTTATGCCTGAGATAATGTAGCCAACATCGCCAGTCCGCACCACGTCGCGCGGTTCCATATCGAGTCGGAGCACGCCGATTTCGAGTGCCTCGTATTCTTTTTTCGTGTTGATGAACTTCACCAAATCATTTGTGTGGATTTCACCATTTATAATTTTGTAGTACGCAATGATTCCACGGAACGGATTAAACACCGAGTCAAAAATCAACGCTTGAAGTGGTGCATTCGGGTCGCCTTTTGGGGCAGGAATTTTTTCCACTATGCTTTGGAGGATTTTTTCCACGCCAAGACCTGTTTTTCCGCTTGCTTCGAGAATTTCCTCCCGTTTGCAGCCGATAAGTTCCACAATCTGGTCCTTCACTTCTTCAGGCATAGCGCTCGGAAGGTCCATTTTGTTGAGGACGGGGATAATCTCCAAATCATTTTCAAGAGCAAGATACAAATTCGAAATTGTCTGTGCCTGAATGCCTTGCGTTGCGTCAACAATAAGCAGTGCGCCTTCGCAGGCAGCTATTGAGCGCGATACTTCGTAGGAAAAGTCAACGTGTCCCGGAGTGTCAATCAAGTTCAGCACATATTTTTGCCCATTGTAGGTGTAATCCATTTGGATAGCGTGGCTTTTGATAGTAATGCCGCGTTCGCGTTCCAAATCCATGTCGTCCAAAATCTGGTCTTGCGCATCGCGGGCGGAAACAGTGTTGGTGTACTCCAATAGTCTGTCAGCCAACGTGCTTTTGCCGTGGTCGATATGTGCAATGATGCAAAAATTACGAATATGGTTCATCTACAAATAAAATTACGGGCAAATATAAGAATCTGTTTTGAAATCAAAATTCAAATTACTGAATCAAATCTTTGATAAATCGGAAATTTATGTAGTTTTGCACGCCTTTTCGGGGAAAACAGGCTCAGAATGAACCTGTAACAACGTCCCGAAGAGGGTTAGTTTATTATCAAAATTTAATGTACAATGGGTTTTATATCTACAAGTAATCTAAAGGGAGATGTGTTTGGTGGAATAACGGCAGGTATTGTTGCGTTGCCGTTGGCGTTGGCATTTGGTATTCAGGCGTTTGGTGGTGTTAACGATCCGAATGCGAGTGCTGTTGGTGCGTTGGCTGGTTTGGTCGGTGCCACGATGTTAGGTTTTTTTGCTTCGCTTTTTGGCGGCTGTCATTCTCAGATTAGCGGTCCTACAGGTCCGATGACTGTTATCACGGCGTCGCTGATTTCTGGTATATGGGCGTCGCAGCAGGCTGCAGGGGCTTCGTTTCAGGAGGCGATTCCAACCATTTTGCTTTCCATGTCGTTTGCGGGAATGTTTTGCGGTTTGTTCCAGATTTTGTTCGGCATTTGTAAAATCGGAAAATATATCCGATACATTCCGTATCCTGTGTTGTCGGGTTTCATGAGTGGAATCGGTATCATTATTATTTTACAACAAATTTATCCGTTGATTGGTTTGAAATCGCCGGTTTTGGTTGTTGATATGATATTGCAGTTCCCTGAACGTGTGGCTGCTAACGGCATTTCGCTTGAAGCGTTGTTGCTTGGACTTGGCTCCATTGCGATAATTTATTTGTTCCCGTTGATTACGAAAAAAATCCCTGCAACATTGGTTGCTTTGATTGTGATGACAGTTGTGTCGTTGTTTCTCAACGATTTCCCAGTAAATCTTACTATTGGCGAAATTCCTTCGGGATTTCCATTGCCTGTGTTCTTGAAGGAAGGCATTGATTTTTCGGCTGTGGACTGGGGATTGGTACTGAAATCGTCGGTAATTCCAGGCTTGACGCTTGCTGGTCTTGGCTCTATCGACACGTTGCTTACGTCGGTGGTGGCAGATAGTATTACAAAAACAAAACACGACAGCAACAAGGAACTGATGGGACAAGGTATTGGTAATGCAGTGGCTGCTCTGTTCTGCGGAATCGGTGGCGCCGGAGCTACAATGCGTACTGTTGTGAATGTGAAGAGTGGCGGACGTTCGCAGATTTCGGGAATGGTACATTCACTGTTTTTGTTGGCGATACTTTTGGGACTTGGTTCTATTGTGAAATTTGTACCGCTGTCGGTTTTGGCGGGAATTCTTATTTCCGTTGGTGTCGGCATTATTGATTTTAGAGGTTCGAAAGATTTGTTCCGCATTCCGAAATCCGATGCATTTGTGCTTGTCATTGTGTTGTTGACCACTGTTTTTGTTGACTTGCTTACAGCTGTCGGCATTGGAATGGTGATTGCCTGCGTGTTGTTTATGAAACGGACGAGCGATTTCGTGGAAAATTCCTACACATCGGAGAATTTGCAGGAATTCAACCCACATTCGCCATGGGCCGATGAAGTTGGATTTCCTCAGGAAGTATGCCATAAAGTGTTTATTCAACGTCTCGATGGCCCTGTTTTCTTTGGTTCGATAACTAAATTCAACGAAGTGATGCACGCAGTTCCCGACGAAGTGGAAACCGTTATTATCCGTATGAAACGTGTTACGTTTATGGATCAATCGGGCTTGTACGCTATGGAAACTGCGATTAAGGATATGCAGGCATCGGGTAAACGTGTGCTGATGACGATTATACAGCCTCAGCCACGAAAAATGATGACGAAACTCGGCATTATTCCCAATATGATACCAGAATCCGATACATTCGAAACATTTGAGGATTGTACCGCATATATTCGCTCGATATATATGAAATAACGCTGGGAACGAGCCACTATACAGGGAAATAAAAATATTTTTGCTGATTGTTGTAACCTTTTGAGTTTCAATTCAGTCTATTACGTAATTCTTTCAGAGAACTCCGATTCCGCTTGTGGAATCGGAATTTTTTTGCTCCGAAATACATAGTGTACAAACTACACTAAGCATTTCGGTAAAGTCAAAAAAATAATCTGAAAGAAAGGGATTATCTTATAGAAAAATTTCTATATTTGTAAGTTGTGTTATGTGTCTTATATGATTAGATTTTTATTGACAATTTAAAACGTATTTATATGAAAAGAATTCTATCCCTTTGTGTGTGTGCATTTCTGGCAATAACATCGTTTTCGCAAGTTTCTATTGAAATGCAAAAAGAAGTCGCCGATAATGGTGAACCATATTTTCAAGGAGAATTATCCCTCAATGATTTCATTCCTACATTAAATACGGCGTATATTGTTGACTTTAAAAATCTTACAACAAATACCCAAATCGGGAAAATACAGGTAAATATCGTAGATAGATCAGAAACCAATGGTTGGTGGGTGGAAGTAAATCCTGTGTATAAAGTTTTGGGAGAAGATGTTACCCCTGACGATGCGATTACCACAGAGGCAAAAATTTTCGTTAAGCAATTAGGGGAAACTCCGGAAGAAGGAAAATATGCCATGGTATTCCACGCATGGGGCGTTTACGAAGATGTGGAAACTGTAATGTTAAATGTCGGCGAGTTGTCGGTGGCAACTATGATTGATATGTATTTGGAGGAAACTTCATTGGATTTGGCGGTGGGTGAGACAAGCGATGTTGCGTCGATGGTTTTGTATAGTATGTTTGAGGCAACTACAAGTGATAAATATCCATTGTTTGTAAGTTCAAACCCTAATGTTGCCACGGTTGATGAAAATGGCGTTTTGACTGCGGTTGCTCCCGGTACTGCTACTATCACAATCTCAACATTGGGAAAATTGCTGACAGATGTTGAAGAATATGAAGCTGGAGCAATGTTGGTCCGCGAAAACAACTTACAAGTGACGGTCAGTGAGAAAGCAAACGTTATTTTCACATGGAATACGTATGGAACTGACTTGGAAGGTGTTGGCGAAGAAGGCGAAAGTGATTATTGGCAATATAGCAACTCAGAAAAAATTCCTGCCGCGCTCAACGATTTTGAGGCAGGTTTGTCTTCTACATGGACAGCAAGCGAAGGCGATTTGTTCACGATTCATATAAAAGGCGTTTCCAATGTAACAGGTATATTGGATTTGGTTCTTGTTGACCAACGTAAAGAAGTGGACAACTGGGGCGAAATGAGTGATTTCGAAAGGGGTATTGCGATTACCGAAGGTGAAGAATTTGACATTACCAAAACGTTGGAAATCAAATATCTGCAAACCGATAAAGGCGTCTTGTTTGGTATGCCTGATGTTATTTTGGAGTTCTCTCCTGTGAATGGTAGTGAATACGGTAAGGAAAACGATGTGGAATTTACGTTGAGTGAATTTGATGTTTCATATAGTCAGAAACAACCAAGCGGCGAAACACCTCTTGCTTTTTTCGATGAAAAATCGTATTCTGTGGAACTTGGCGAAACAATCGAAATTGTGCCTCACTACGAAGGAATCGACAATTTTGCAAACTTGGCGTTTACGATGAAAGAGTACAACGGAACATCGTCGTTCCTGCAAAATACCGAAAATGCTTCGTGTAGCGTTACTGGTGTGAAAGTGGGCGTTGATTCGTTGATATTGAATCTTACATATTCGGATGGAAAAGACACATACAAGTTCAACGACACTTGTGAAATTGTGGTTGTGCCGTCGTCGAAAGTTCCTGCTCCTACGGTTGCAAAAACTGAATATTCATATTGCCAAATGACAGAGGCTACCGATTTGCTTGCCGATGTAACAGCCTCGGAAGGTGCCACGTTGAAATGGTATGAATTCCAAAATGGACAATATGTTGAATATTACGGACAAACAACTCCGAACACTTCATTCGCACACGAAACACAACTTGCTGTTGCTCAGGTAATCAACGGCGTGGAAGGAAACAAGGTTGAGATTTCAATAGTGATTAACGAAAAACCTGTTGTTTCGTGTGATGTCCCTGAATCAGCCGCCGAAGGCGACGCTGTTGCTTTTTCGGCTTCGGTTTCCAATCTTGAGAATTGCTCGTTTGAATGGTTTGTAAACGGAACGTCGGTTTCTACAAGAGCTACGTTTGAAACAACGTTTGAGGCTGGCGAACAATCGGTTAAACTTGTTACGACTGCACAAAATGGTTGTTCCGATACTCAAATCCGCGAAATTATAATCAGCGGTAATGTTGAGTCGCCAACGGTTGCAACCACTTCGTATGAATATTGCTTAGGCGATGAGGCAGAACAACTTTCGGCTGTTGCCGCTGAAAACGCTTCGTTGAATTGGTACAATGGAAAAGAAAAATTGGACGGCGCTCCAATTCCTTCGACCGAACACGCTGGTACATATATATATAATGTATCGCAGTCAATCGACGAAAAGGAAAGTGCACGAATTTCAATCACGGTGGTGGTGAATCCGCTTCCCGAAGTTTCTATAGCTCCTTCGGTTGCGGCTATTTATCAACAGACTTCTTGCGAATTTACTGCAACGTCCGAAACAGAATGCTCATACGAATGGTTTATGGGTGAATCTTCGTTTGCAAAAGGCGCTGCGGCTTCAAAAACATTCTATGGTATGGGTACTTTCTTGATTTCTGTGGTTGCTCAATCCGACAACGGTTGTGTGAATACAGCTCAAAAATCGTTGAAGGTTAAGAAAGTTCCTTCGATTTCGTTTGCACAACGCGCGGTTTCCATCTATGAAGGAGAGTCTGTTGAATTGATTCCCCAACTTGCTGATTTTGAACCAACTGAAAGCCCAGTATGGTCGGTTGACAAAGATGCAGTCGCTACTGTTGAAAACGGCGTCGTTTCTGCTAAATCGGAAGGTAAGGCTGTGGTAACATATTCTGTGAAATATGCCGATGCGGAAACAGAAATAGAAAAAACATATTCCGCTTCGTGCATAGTTACAGTGAAGAAAAATATAGAGGAAATTGTTGCTGAACATCAGGAATACGAAATGATTGAAGGTGAACATATGGTGGTTGACGCAATTGTCCACTCCGAAACGGCTTCATCGTCGTACCACGTGGAATGTGCGAACCCTGATATGGCTGAAATCACCGATAAAATGTTGGTGGCTCTTGCTCCGGGTGATGTTGAGGTGTATGTGATTGCCGACGACAATAATTTGTTGCAAGACACTATGCTTCTGCACATTAAACCATTCATTCCTGCAAAAGATGTTTCTATGCCGAAACAAATCACAATAAAAGTTGGTGCTGACACTACGTTGAGCGCAACAGTGATTCCGTCGAACGCAAGCTACACCGATGTTGAGTTTATGGAGAAAGACGACGACTATATTTCGGTACAATCTGACGGTAGAATTTTTGGTAAATCGGTAGGAACTTCTATTGTGACAGCTTCCACACGCGAAGGCTTGCAGGCTCAAACGCTTGTGTATGTGACTTCAAGTCAGGAAGAAATTGTGAAAATTCAAGTGCCTGATACGGTATATCTAAAAGGCGGTGAAACAGTTACAATTCCTTGTAAAGTTTCTCCAACAACAATCAAGGCGAACGATTTGCATTGGACTGTTCTCGATGGCGAGCTTGCCGATGTTACTCGTTCAGGCGTGTTGACAGGTAAAAAGGCGGGCGCTACGATTTTAACAGTTTCGTATGGTTCGAAAATCGGCTATGTGGTTGTGTATGTTACGAATTCTGTAGCTCCAATCATTAATTTGATTCCTACGATTTCGTTGCAACAACCTGACGGTGTGGCAAAAATCAGTTTGAAGAATTATATTTCCGATGACAATAGCGATTTTGAAAATCTGCAAATCGAATTCTCTGAAAATGAATATATTTCAACGGAAATCGATGGCGATACCGCTGTGTTCTCGTTGAAGGATGCTGAATTTATCGGCTCAACAAAAGTGAAATTGACGGTAACCGAAATAGAAAAGGTTGGCGCAGAGGAAGTTAAACTTACAACTTCACGTGTTATTGATGTGAATGTAATTGAAAAACCAAATGCTGCTCCTGAAATTGTGATGAATACTATCACTGTTCCGTTCAGAAAATATACGCAAGTGGTGATTGCCGATATGGCTATCGACGACTACACACCATCATCGGAACTTGGATTCAACTACGAGGAAGGTGAAAACTTGCTTGTGAAGAAAGTGAAGAATTCCGCTTTGCGTATCTATCCGTTGGAAGACGATTGGTCGGGCGAGGATGTAATTACTGTTTGGTTCACCGATGCGCAAGGTCTTGAAACTGAGGCAACTATTACTGTTGTTGTTCAGGCATCTGAAAATCAAGCTCCTATAATTGGCGAAATTCCACAACAATATGAAAACGACACAATGTTGTTCTCGTATATTGATTTGTCACAATATGTTACCGACGATTACACTTCTCCATCGTCAATTTTCTGGTCGGCATCGACTTCGGAAAATGTGAGCGTGAAAATTACTGGTTCGCTTGCCGAAATTTCAAGTTTGAATGAATATTGGCGTGGTGCCGAAGTAGTTACGTTCACCGCTATGGACCAAGGTGGATTGACAACTTCCGCTGATGTTACTTTCTTCCGTGAAACGGAAACAACACTCGAAGAACAGGATTTTGGTTGGTACGGCAAACCGCAGGTGAGCATCTACACTTCGCGCTACTATGGTACGCCGGGCGAAACCATCACGTTGATTGGTACGTTCTACGGAACAAACTGCTCTGCTTTGTGGGAAGTTGAAGGTCTTGAACTTGAAAAACCAAATGATTTGATACAATATCTAACTTTCGATGCTACAGGCTATTACGATGTTACATTCACGGTAATGTATGGTGAAGATGAAACTTTGGCGAAAAATACTGAAATCGCAATGTATGGTAACATCGAACGTAAACCTGCCATCTGTATTGGCGAATCGGTGGCATTGGAGGCTACAACCGATGTGGATTCATATTTGTGGAGCACGGGCGAAACTGCTAAATCAATCACAGTCAATCCGTTGGAAACCACAAGATATTATTTGACGATGAAAAAAGGTCTTGCTACCTTGGTCGATACAATTGATGTCCGCGTTTCTGTTCCTGTTTCGCTCCCTGCTGATTCGGTAATGTGTGCGGGAACTACATTCGAGTTGAGTGCTGAATTCGACGAATATGTTTCGTACTCTTGGAACACGGGCGATGCAACTCCGTCAATCAAGATTCCTGCCGCTGTTGCTGAATACTCCGTTTCAACTGTTGACGACCTTGGTTGCGAAAGCTCCGCAACGTTCAATATTACGAAAGTGAATGAATTGCCACCACTTGATTTGGGCGGCGACAGAACCGTTTGCGACAAACAAATTTTGAAACTTGATGCTGGTGCAGGCTATGTATATGATTGGAACGTAAAGAAATACAACGACGAACTTGTTTCTTCCGACGAACAATTCTTCTCGCTTGACTCTTCGGCTTACGTTACGGTGAAAATCACCGACAACAATTTCTGCGAAAGTTTCGATACTATCAATGTTACATTCACATATCCATTCAAGGAAGAAATTGGTGTTGTAACATACAGTGAGACAAGTAAAAACATAATTGTTGCGTGGGAACGTACCGCCGATGTGAATACGAAAAACTATCGCGTTGAACGACTTATTACCAACGATGTATGGGAACAAGTTGGCGAACCTGTTTTGTTCGAAGATTTTGGTATTGTGGTTGACGAAGCAACCAACTACGAACAACGTGCATACAAGTATCGTCTTGTAACTACTGATGGTTGCGATAACGAAGCTCAAAGCGGCATTTACCGTTCATCGTTCTTGCAAAAACCTGACAAGGTTGACGGCTCAATCGCCCTTCATTGGTGGACATACCAGTCGCCGCGCGAAGGCAATGTGAAAGGTTGCTACTTGTGGCGTATTCCAGCCGACGGCGTTACTGAAGACGGTTCCCGCTACGAAACATTGGCGTCGTTCGATACCGAAGATGATTACATTGGTTGGACCGATGTGGAGGGTAAATTCCAAAAAGGTGATATGATTCGTGTCGCTTTTGAACTCGATAAAACTGTTTACGAAAATGCAGTGAATGATAAGGATGGCAATCTTATTGAACTTCAGGAAAATAAGGCTGAATCTGGACCATTCTCAATTGCAATTAGTAATATTGCCGAGGTTGAAAACGAAACCTCTGACGGAATTGATGCGATTGCGTTCCCAGCTGATGTGGCTGTGTATCCAACAGTAGTAACCGACAAAATCCACGTCGCAATAGCATCGCAGACATACAATAATTATATTGTGGAAGTGTTCTCCGCCGATGGTCAACGTGTGGCTTGCACCCAAACTGGCGATGTTGCCAAAGCATTGGTTGACATTCCTGCCGAAAGCTTTACGCAAGGAATCTATACTGTAAAGATTTCTGTTGGAGAAATGGCAAAGACAATTAAAGTGATTAAATAATACATTATAATAATGTACAATGCTCAATTCACAATGCACAATTATGGTAACTCATAAATTGTGCATTGTGCATTATGAATTGTGCATTCCCCAAAAAAGTTTTCAACAAAACGATGCAGTTCGTTGATTTTTAATAAATTACATAACCTTCGAATTTTTATTAAAAAATAATCAACAATTAAAAATAAATTGTATTATTGTACTCTAATTTGCCTTAATAGGCAAATTAAGTTTATCATAATTGTGTAATTATTAAAAATGAAGAATATGAAAAAGTTTTTACTTTCTGTGGTGACCATTCTCTGTGTGACTTTTACTGCTGTGGGTCAATTTTCCATTAATTGGGAGGATGATACGCATTATCCCGTTTCTGTATGCAACGGGACTGATTTTGAAATAGTGGTACATACAGTTTCTCCAAATGAAATGTGTGCAAGTTTTTCCTCTCCCCGTTACGATGGTGAGTGTGAGGGTGGTGTGGAATCTGGTTCTGAATATATTTCAAATGTTAATTTTACTGTTATAGATTCTTATACATTTATTGTTACAGGAACAGCGGTTGGAATTGGAAGCAGTTCTTTATGGGTATATAACGACCCATCGCATATGTATATTGATATAACAGTTGTGGAAGCGCCTTCTTCGTCACCTACCATTTTTAGTCTTAGTGGTGGACCATACTCTATCAATGAAGAGTATGAATTTATGGCGGGTTCAGGTGATGAATACTTGTGGAGTGCAACCCCTGATTCTTACGAAATTATTGAAGGTGAAACATCGTCAATTGTTAAAATGAAATTTACTGAAGCTGGTGATTACTCTGTTACTTGCCATGTTTATTATACTGGTTACGATTGTCCCGTTTCTGGTTCTACGTCTATTGAAGTCACTAATGGTGCCACTCAGCAGGATATTACCTACACCGTTCCTGAACAATCTACAATTTGTAGGGGCGGTGATATGACTTACTATGTTGTCGGTTCCGAAGAAATAACATCGGAACTTACATTGGTTGTCGGCTTGGAATCATTTACGGGTACCTCGAAAACATTAGAATATGGTACTCCAGATAATCAAACTCAGACGGTTTACGTTTATGAATTCGATTTGTCGGGAATGACACCGACTTCTGGCACTTTTTCAGCTGAAGTGATGGAAAATGGCGAAAAGGTTGCCTCTGGTACTATCACTCTTGCCGATACACCCGAAGAACCAACTATCACGTCAACGGCACAAACTTTCGTTACGGGCGAAGTTTATACATTTACGGCAGAATCTCAATCAGTGGTTGATGAGTATTTATGGGTAATGACTCAAAGCGTAGGGGCTAATCCTCATGATGGTTATGAATTTATTGGTGATTCGACTTCGTCAAGCGTTCAAGTGAAATTTAATAAAGTAGGTCCTTTTATATTATTATGCCAAGAATATAATAATGGTTGCGGACCTGTTTTTGGAGAAATTTCTGTTGAAGTTGAAGGCGGTTCTGCTTCTCAATACACGTTCGAGAGCATACCCAACGCAACCTACTGTTTCTACGATACCGAGAAAACATACCGCATAAAGGCGACTTCGGATATTACTGGCGCAACATTTATTATGACAGATGAAATGACCGAAACCTCCATTCAAGGTGTGGTGAGCGGCAACGAAGTTGTGTTCGACCTTTCGGCGTTTACATTTGACGGTGGCTCTCAAACCACAATCACCGACGGCGAAGGCAACACAATTGGTACACCATATATTACTATGACTACAAGCGGTCCGTCAGTCTTAGTGGCAAATTGGAATTCTGGTGATATGGTTGTTGGCCAACCACTGCGGTTTATGAATGAAAGGTATCAATTAAATGCTACTTACATCTGGTCTGTTGTGGATACTGATGAACAAGACTATACAGTAAGTACAGAAGCACAATGGGCATATATTACGTTCTCAAAAGCTGGTACATATACAGTTAAATGTACAGGTTATTATGGATCTTCTGAGTGTTCGAGCGAAGATACATGGGGTACATTTACAGTTGTTGAGGAAACTCAGCAAGATACCACCTATTTTGCTGAACCTCAATCATTCTGCTATAATGAAGATAGCGAAGGTGATTTTGAAGTAACTGCTTCAGAAGAACTTGATGGAGGTTCATACAATCTTGTGGTTAATGGCAATTCTACTTACAGCACCGATCGTACCGACGGCGACAAAATCTATTTTGAGCTGAGTGGTATTCCTGCTGGTACATATGACGTGGAAGTTTGGAACGGAGCTCTTACAAAACTTTTGTGTTCCTCAACATTGACCATCATAGACACTGTTATTAATGTTCAGGGTCCAGAGACAGGAATGACGAATGAAGCCATTACATATACGATTATAGAACCTGCTGCGGATATGACGTACACTTGGGCTGTTATAATGTTTGATGGTAACATGAACATTCCTGTTAGTCCAGATTCTTATACTGCTGAGTCCTCCGAAGGTACTTCGTTTACAGTAACATTCCTCGAAGCAAGCGAAGATTATCTTATTCTTTGTAGTAATTCTTGCGGACATAGAACTGAAGTCGCTGTAAATATTATTGATGCCGATATGTATGCGTGCAAGAACAGCTATTCCGATACATATTATGAATCTTTGAGTGATGCGTTCGATGCAATGGAGGACGATAATAGTATCACACTTCTTAAAGATATTACGGAAAGCTACTTGTATCCAAGTAAAAATGTGACTTTAGACTTGAATGAACATACGGCTACTATAACATCGTTGAATGCCTACCAGTCGTTAACGATTACGAACGGTACGTTCGATGGTATGATTAACGGTGAATATACAAATTCATCAAGTTCTCTTACTATAAGAAATGCTACAGTGAATTGTGTTCCAAGTATGGAAGGACGTTCATCGCTAAAATGGAGCGGTGAAAGCATTACTATTTCCGACAATGGTACATTGGAAGTTCAGGATTCCGCTTACTTTGGTAATGACGAAGGTTTTACTTTAAATATAGATGCGACATCACAGGTTGTGTTGAATGGTGCGCAACTTGTAACTTTTTCGTCGGATACTGCAAATGTTCTTAACCAAATCCGCCAATATCTGCCAGAGGGCTACACGGCAACAGCAGATGAACTGAATACGGACATTATGGCATATCCAATTGTGCTTTCGCCTGATGCTAACGTAACATTGCGTCCTACTTTCCGTGCATGGTTCGAAGAAACGGAATTATCTGTAATGATAGGCGACAGCGTTCAGGTTTGTTTGCATGTGGAAGCCGACGATCCAGACTTCGATATTGCAAATTGCACAATAACATTTGGCTATGGCGAAGGTGAAGTTCAATTTATACCAGATCCTGAAAATCCTAATTGTACGTATGTTAAGGCGTTGCCAGGCGCAGGCGGTTCCATTATTGGCGCGACAATTTTGTATAATGGTAAGACGTACTACCCATCTAATGGAGTGATGGTTCGTTTCGAAGAACGCCCAGTTGAATTGGTATGTCCTGCAACTCCGTTGGCTTTTGAAGATGGAAGTTATGAATTGCAGATAAATGAATGGTGCGACATCGCATATCATACATTTAAATGGGCTTCGGACGATGAATCAGTTGCCACTGTTGACCAACTTGGTAATGTAACATTCGTGAAACCTGGTGATGTTACAATTTCATGTACATCTACGTATAATTATGATGACAAAGATGTGACAACAGCAACTTGTCCATTATCTATAGAACAATCAGTTTCGTATTGGGCTACAGATACTATATTCTGCCAAGGTCAATCTGGTCGTGTAAAAATTGAGTCAAACAAGGAATTGAATCTTGAATCGTTTGGCGTACAAGACGAAAACGGCAATGCGGTTTCCGCAACTGTGAGCCAAGGTTCACCGTATGCATATATTAATTATTCTGAATTACAAACTGGTGTTTACTATATAACTTCTGCAGGCAAGCAAGTGGCATCGTTCCACGTAATTGCCAACAGTTTGCCTGATGCGTCGTTCGACTGTCCTACCGATGCGGTTGAAGGCGGAGTATGGAATGTTACTGCGGCTAAGGGCTACTACTCTTATTATTGGTCATCAGATGGAATCAGCTTCCCTGATGACACAAATCTCAGTCAAGAAGTTACATTCGAAACAGCTGGTCCTGTTTGGGTTGCTCTTCATGTTGAAGACGAGTTCGGTTGCGCAAGCAACGATACATGCCGCTTCACAATTGCTGAAGGTGCACAGAAATATTTTGTCCCTGAAGAAGTTACTTGGTGTCACGGTGCAGAAGGTGGCCATGTATCGTTCACAGTTACATCTAACAAAGACATTCCTGAATCGTTGACGGTAAATCACGATTGGGCAACGAATATTGAAACAGAGATTAATGGTACCGAGGCAACGATTTCATTTGATTATCCATATAATGGTCGCCAAGGATTCCAATTGATAACGATTGAAGGAGGAGATACCACTGTTGTTGTTGAAAATGTGAATGCATTTGGTAAAGGTCATTTGAAACCAGCATTCCCAGAAGATCAAGATTCTGTTGTGATATTCGGAAACGGCAACACAATAGAACTTATGGCTGGTGGTAGTGCAGGTTCTACAAGTGGTAGTTGGTACACCGCACTTGGTTCACAAGCTCGTTTCAATTGGTATTATGACGATGAGGTAACAAAATTGTGTCTTGCCGATATGATAAATGAGGGCTCTGATTGTAACAATGCACGTGTTAGATTCACATTCCCACAAACAGGTACGTATTCTGTAGGATTTTCTATATCGGATGATGGTTGTTATAGTGATGCTATTTACAAAAATATTTATGTAGTTGACTTCGACCCAACGCTGTTCAGCATTGCACCTGAAAAAGATACAATCGAGATTGGTGCTCCAAATGGTGCTCAGTTCACGTTGAATTACGATGGCGAACCTTATAGTAATTATACATTGAAGAGTGACGGCGATGTAACTATCGACGGAACTTCGGTATTTGATAATGAAATTGTTGGTACATTCGAAATTTATGCCGAAGTAAGCGGTCTTCGCGTTGCAACTGCATGGATTACGGTTGTTGAGAGACCGATAGAATATACCGTTGAAAATGTATCAGTTTGCGAAGGGACTGACGATGCCGAGGCTGTAATATATGCAAGTGGCAGTATTTATGGCAAGTCGGTTACCGTTCGTGACGAGGAAGAAAATGTTTATTGGCCTGAGTATAACGAGAAAAACGACGGGGCAATTCTGCATTTAAATTACTTGTCAGTTGGTACATATACATTTAAAGTATATGAAGATGATGTGTATAAAACAGAATTTACCGTTAGGGTAAATAGTTTGCCAAATGCGTATATCGAATGTCCAATCGACCCAGTTGTTGGTGACACTTGGAAACCGAATACTGCTATGGCAGAAGGTTTGACATACCACTGGTGGTCTGAAGACATTTCAAGTTTGGACGGCACAACGTCTTGCTGCCCAACGGTAACATTCACAGAAGCAGGATCATTCTCGACTACACTTGTTGTTAAAGATAATGAAACAGGTTGTTTGAGCGAAGGTGCTACTTGTGAGTTCACGGTAGGAGAAAAGGCACAGGAATACTTCTTGAATTGTCCTGACGGTGATTTGAGTTTGGGCGAAAGTTACTATGTAATGTTCTTGAACGCTGGCGATGCTACTGGCAAGACGCTCACATGGTCAACAAGCGATGAAGAAATCGTTACGCTTGCACCAGATAGCGATAATGGACAATGTGTTGTCAACTTCAAGCAAGTAGGTACAGCTCAAATTTATTGCCAAGTTGCTGAACCTACAGGCGAAGTTTTGGAAATGGTTGCTTGTACGTTGAACATCGTACAACCAAAAGCAGTTTATTTCTCACAAGGAACCTACGAAGTTGAAAATGGTACTCCTACAACAATCTGTTTGACTGCCGAAGGTCTTGACCTTACGA
This sequence comes from Bacteroidales bacterium, assembly GCA_017552705.1. GTDB lineage: Bacteria > Bacteroidota > Bacteroidia > Bacteroidales > UBA1715 > UBA1715. Next base: position 4,623 of record JAFZOY010000092.1, on the reverse strand, counting down.
ATGCTCAAATCACATACGAAGTATCGAACGACAAGATTCTTTCTGTTGAACCAAGTGCTGCGGCAACAGGCTGTGCTGTGCTGACCTCGGGAGTTACAACGACAGAAACACTGTCAATCGTTGCAATAATCGTTGTCGGTGAAGAAACATACGAAGCTACGGCTGATGTTCACATTGTTGAACCGTTCGTTTGCGAAGGACAAAAAATTGTGGGTGGTACATATATAGATTTGGAAGAAAACAATTTTGTTGATGGCGACAACTATCGCTTCAAAATGATAGGAACATCAAATTTTGACGGTAATATTATCGTTCATATTTGTGAATATGTCTTCACAGAAGAAACACAATCTGTTATAATTTCTTCACAAGTTGCGCATGAAGTTTACAAAGGTCAGGAATTCTCATTCTATGACTTGTTGGAAATATCAAATGTAGTTGAAGCTGGTAATAGAGCATTCAAATTGTATATTTCTCCAATGCCAAATGAATGTCCTACGGGATATGATGAATTTGGTTCACCTGTTTGTTACGGCGAATTGTGCCAGACATACTATGCTTTGGCAAAAGAAGAGAAACAAGAATGTTCTACAATAGCATTTGAATATTCAGCAGCCGATAATAATTATATCTATTCAGTTGACGGCTTGGCATACGAAGCTAAGGACGGAGATAAGTTCAATGTATCTTGGACGGCTACTTCTGATTTCTCAGGCACTATTAATCTTGCGTTGATTGACAAATCTGCTGAGGCTAATTATTGGCAAGAAGTTTCTTCTTGGGCATCAATAGAAGTTACGGCAGGTGTTCCATTCAGCGTTGACGAAGTATTCACAATTGATGGATTGGTTTCTACTTCGCCTGAAATTGCTTTGTTCGCAACAGTTAACGACCAGGTTGACGGTGCATCATTCTGCATGACAAACTTCTTGTTCCACAAGTTGGGCGAAATCGTTCAAGAATGTACTACTTTGGAACTCGACGGCGAGAACAGCGTTCAATTGCAGTATGTTTACAACGGTGACAATATTGCGGTAGGCGATACATATAATTATGAAGTGTTTGGTACTGCACAATTCACAGGCGACTTATTCTTCTGTTTGGTTGACCAAAGCGAGGAGGTAGGCTACTGGGATATGTTGGCTGATTCAAAATCAATTTCTGTTGTAGAAGGTGAACACTTCGAAATTAAGGGTGCTTTCACGGTAACGAAGGAACCAACCAGTTCATATCCTGAAATTAATTTCACGGTTGGTCGCATTGATGCTAATCAATCGGGTGAAATCAAGACCATTTGCGTTTTGAGTTCTGCAATTTATAAAGCTAACGGCGGTGACGAATGCTACAACAAAATTTATGTTGACGGAGACAACAGCACTGTTGTGACTTCAATTTATCCGTATCAAATGGAAGTTGGCGATGTATATGAATACTACATTTCGGGTACTGCCGATTTCACAGGCGAGGCAATGGTTTCGTTTACTGATGTAAGCGAAGAAGTAGATTACTATTTCCCATTGGCAGATCTTGTAACGTTCGAAGTTACCGAAGGAGAATCGTTCTCTCAGAGAGGAACATTCACCGTTACAAACCTAACTTCGAGCGAATACCCTGAATATAGTTTGATGATTGGACGCAACAATGGCACGGTGGGCGAAACATCGTCGTTCTGTATTGAAAATGCTTATATAGAAAGACAGATTCAGTCGTTTACAATGAGTAAACCTGAACTTAATATGTTTGTAGGTGGAAAGAATTTCATCTATGTATTGGGTGATGGTCAACCATATAATGGTGATGTTGAGTGGGGCGTGACTGATTTGAGTGGCTCTACTACTCCATGTGTAACAGTTGATTATGGTGAAATTTACGCAAATAGCGAAGGTCAAGCTAAGATTTACGCTAAGGTTCACGACCAGATTGTTGCAACTGCAATCGTAACGGTAACAACATTCTCTTGTGATGGTGGCGAACTCTACACAACATCCAACAATAACGATACACCGTATATTGTATATCCATTGAGTGGTATTACTGCAGGCGATTCGTACAAGGTTACAATCAATGGTAAGACAGATTACGATGGTGTTATTATGGCAATTGTTGCAGACTTCTCTGCTGGCAACAATGCTGACGGATTAACACAGGGCTCTAACATTGGTGAAATTATGGTGAAAGCAGGTCAAGAGTTCACATACAATACGATACTTACAGTTGTACCGACGGATGCTTCTGTACCAGAGTATAAGATGCTATTCTTACTCGGTGGTCCCGAAGAATTAGACGAATGTAATTTGTGTGCTACTCAATTCTCTGTTGAGAAATTCACTGCTCAATACTCAATTTATGGAGCTTCCAATATGTATGTGAATGATGGAACCCAATTAACTATCTATAATATAGATGGTCCTGAGTATGGCGGCGATGCACAATGGGTATCAACAGACGAGTCGGTTGTTGCTGTTGGAAACAATGGTTATGTATTTGCTAAGTCAGAAGGTGTTGCCGAGATTCAAGTAATCATCGGTGGCGAGATTGCTGCTACGGCACTCATCACAGTTAGCAATGGTCAGAGTCCATACTTCTCTATGGGATTTGATGAACCAGGTTATGTGTTCGATAACGTGGGTGATGAACAGACTATATGTGTAAATATTGAAGGTTCATATGAAGGAGAATTACGATATGAATACGATTCCTCATTTATTAAGGTGATGGATTCTCCGTATGGTGATAGATGTAAAATTGTTAAGGCATTGAAACCGGGTAGATCTCACTTCCGTGTTTCTGTTATGAGAGATGGAGAAATATGCCAGGCAGGTGCGGCTATTTCGGTTGACGATGATAATATGTTGCAATTTGTAGATAGAAAGTATGAAGTTTCTGTAGGAGAGGAAATCGATGCATGTTTGTGGGTTGGCGATGGTTTTGAAGGTGGATTCCAACCACAATTTGAATACGATAATAATGTGATTTCACTTTCTGGACTTAACGAATACAATTGCGGTATATTAAAAGGTTTGCGTGCTGGTCAGACTTTGTTAGTTGTAAGTACGTACAAGAACAATACGAAATATGCCGATACAGTAGTAGTGAATGTAATTTCAAATCAAGGTCAAGATGATTACGCATTGGCATTTGCTCAATCTAAATATGAAATTACCGAGGGTGAGTCAATTAGAGCGTGCTTGACGATTGGCGAAGGATTTGACCATTTCGATCCTTCATTCACATTCGATGACGAAGTGATTTCTATTGCCAACCCAACTGACCATTCTGATTGTGGCACGGTTACCGGTTTGAAGGCAGGTAGCACTACGATAAACTTGTCGGCAGTCGCTCCTGACGGAAAGACGTATACTGCTACAACCGAGGTGATTGTAAATGCTAAACCAGAATTAGATTACACGTTGGCATTCGATATGCATAGCTATGAAATCAACGAAGGTGAGTCAATTTCTGCTTGCTTGACAATTGGCGAAGGATTCGGCGGCGGTATTCAACCAGAGTTTGAGTTCAACGAATCAGTGATTTCAATTGCCGACCCAAGCGACAAAGAGTCTTCATGTGGTGTAATCACAGGTTTGAAGGCTGGCATGACGTCTGTGGTTGTTAGCTTATATGCAAATGATACTCGTTATGCTGATACTACATTTGTTACTGTCTTGAAACAAAATGTAGAAGATCCTCAAATGGAGGCTCCTGTAGTAACTACCGAAATGGTAACGTTGTGTTATAGCAAGACTGCTGTTTCTGATAACATGACATCGCTAGACGAATATGTAGAAATGTCAAGTGCCGATGCTCGTTTGAGATGGTACGATGCTGCTGGCAATGCACTTACGGCAGCTCCGATAATCGATCCTAAGACTGTAGGAAAGAGAATCTACTACGTATCGCAAATCGCAAGTGGCTATAACGAAAGTGAAAAAGTTGCTTTGGCTGTGAACATAGTATATGTGGCTGCACCAGAGTTGAACATTTACGAACAAAAAGTTTGTGACAATACTCAAACTCAAGCATTCGTTGCCAAGTCTCAGAACAACGAAATCTACTGGTACCAGGGCGAAGGCAATCCTGTTGCCCAGAACACTAATACGTTCATGCCGACCGAGGCAGGCACATATCTTGTAAGGGCAATCGACGTTGCCAATGGATGTGTGAGCGACTTCGCGACGGTGAGCTACGCGGTGGGTAACGCCGTGAAACCGGAAATCCAATATGAGGATAAGGAATACGCACTTGGCGAGACAGTGGCTTTGGCCGTACAGGCAATCGACGAGGAATTGTATAGCGTTGTGTGGAAAGTCGATGGTTCTGTTTACCAGGGCACGTCCGTAGCAGTATCATTCGCTGAAGAAGGTGGTTACATGATACCATGCACGATAATAGAGAAATCAAGCGGATGTTCGGCATCCGACACGTCAATTGTCACAGTGAAGAATCTGGTTGTTCCAGTGACATCGATAAGTGTCGAGCCAGGCGACATGGAGCTGTACACGAACGAGAAGGGCCATTTCGCTGTTTCGTTCGAGCCGGCGCACGCAACGAACCAGCGTTATGTTGTGACGGTGGCAGACACGAGCGTGGCGGTTGTCTCGGGCGCGACGGTGATCCCAGTGG
>JAFZOY010000091.1 GCA_017552705.1 Bacteroidales bacterium | reverse complement strand
GCCTTTAATAAGAGAATGGGAACGCTTCTATGAAGCCTGTTGAAGAAAAACAAACTTCGAACAAGTGTTTTTAACACCCAAATAAAAATCTAACAAACAAAAAAAAAGACCGACCAAAAATTACTTTTTAGTCGGCCCCTTATGAGGATTTTGTTGAGGGGATTAAGCCTATTAAGCCCGACGAAGGCGAATTGTATTATAAAGTTGAGGATGGGGTTTTCAAAATAATGTGTTCAAATGCAGAAAAAGGAAATGCCATCCGAACAGATAATTTCAAAGAATCATGGGATAAACTTGTTAGTTATTTGGATGAAAATGATTTCCTGTCAGTAGATTTGTTAAGTGGAAAAGGCTCATTTAATGTGGAATTAAATGAATATGGAACAGGATTGGCAAACAGAACCTATGAGAATGGTGTCTTTGAAAAAGACAAATGGATTCAAGGCAAATCAAAGTTTTTCAACTACGATCAATTGTATAATATTTATCGAGGTTTGTCTGGTACGCCCGCAGGTGGTCATGATAATTATAGAAAAGCGATCGTCGCTAAAATGAAAAAAGATTTCTCGTTGGTAGATTTTTCGGAAACGACAAGTGCATCCACTCCACAAAACTATGTCCTCATCATCGACGAAATCAACCGAGGCAATGTTTCAAAGATTTTTGGCGAATTGATAACGCTACTCGAGGCAGACAAGCGCATTGGCGGCGACCACCCAATTAAGGTCACGCTACCTTATTCCAAAGAATCGTTTGGCGTTCCGTCCAACCTCTATATAATTGGTACCATGAACACCACCGATCGTAGTGTGGGCAACATCGATTATGCCGTGCGCCGAAGGTTCGCATTCGTGACACTGAAAGCAGACAGACAGATACTTGTCAGCAAATATGGAGAGGTGTCAAAACAAGTGCAATTGTTTGATGCCGTTTTCGCTTTCTTGAATGATGAAAAAAAACATCCCGACATGGACATCGATGACTTGATGGTTGGACATAGTTATTTCATGGCCGATAATGACAATGAGTTAAGGCTGAAATTGGAGTATGAGATTATTCCTTTGATTTGGGAATACTGCAAAGATGGCATTATCAATGTGAAAAAAGACGAGTTGAAAAAGGCTTTTGATGATTGGAAAGCAGCAATTTAATAGTCAATATGCCAGAAGTCATACCTTTAATAGAACATCAATCATTTAATAGTCAGGACATTGAAAAGATTAAGAATCTGAATCTTGCTTTTCAACAGACTGACTATCTGAGAGTGCCAAAATACCTTGGCATTTATGATTATTGTGCAAGTTATTACATTGGTGCTTCATGGCTTGTCAAAAACGAATTGGCTGTTATCGTTACTCCAAAGATGGAAAACATAGACTTTGTCACTATGTTTTTGTCGGCTTTGGAGGTTGACACCAAAAACGAATCGGATTATTTTGCCCAATGCTACGGCATTCAATTTGACGAACCAACCATTGAAACTGACGAGCAACTCAACCAGCTGACACCGCTTTTGGTTTTGCATTTTATTTCTTTACTTGAACGCCTTGTCAAGCGAGGACTGAAAAAGGATTACTTTATTCGTGAGGAAAACTTGAAAACAAAGGTAAAAGGACGGCTATTGTTTACCAAACACCTTCAAAAAAATGTTTTCCAACAGCGTTCTGACCGTATGTATTGCCAATTTCAAGAATATACTGACGACATTCCCGAAAACCGACTTTTGAAAAAGGCATTGCTCTTTGCGGACAGAATCATCAACAATTACGAGAGTTTGAAGGCACAATCGTCTTATTCTGAAATACAATCCCGATTGTCCAAATTGAAAAATAGGTTAGGCAGTATTTCTGACGAAATCGAACCTTATCAAGTGCAAAAACTTTCGACCAACAAACTATTCAAGGAATACAAAGAAGCCATAAGGGTTGCCAAAATGCTCTTGCGCCGATATGACTATTCCATTAGCGAAGCAAGCCAAGAACAGCACACCACACCGCCATTTTGGATTGACATGTCGCGATTGTACGAAATGTGGGTGCTCAGTAATCTACAAAAGAAAAGCATCAATGAAGTTTTGTTTCAAGAAAAAGGTTTCTATGGCCGCCAGATTGCCGATTTTGTCATTAAAGAAGAAAAACTGATTCTTGATGCAAAATACAAACCTGATTATCAAAACAATAGTTATGTTGATATAAATGACATTCGCGAAATAAGTGGCAATGCTCGCGATGAAAGTTTGTTACCCGACATTTCAGAAGATTATTCGCCACGGTGTGTTATTCTATATCCCGGCGATGAATGTGAATTGCTTCCTGAATCAAATAAACTATTTTGTGAACAAGGAACAAAAATACCTCATTATCGCAATTTTTCCAAAATTAGTGTTAATCTACCAATAATGAAAATCTAAGCAGACTATGTCAAACACCCCCAAAATCATAGAACAACAGTTTGAGGAAATACGCAACCTCATCATATTGCATAGGACAAGGGCATTGCAGAATGTCAATGAAGAGTCGCTGACCATGAGTTGGCAAATCGGGCAAATTGTGTCGTATAGGCTAAAAACCAACGAATGGGGTAGCAAGGTGGTCACGCAATTGTCGGAATATTTGAGGGCCAAAGATCCTTCGTTGAAAGGCTACAGCCGTCGAAACATCTACAATATGGTGAACTTCTACGAAGCCTATTCGTCGCCCGAGTTTGCCGAATTGGTTCAAGAGTTGAACTTGCTCCAAATTGTGCAGCCAGAAACTGCACAAATTGGTGATGAAATGGGGGTGACTAAAAAGTAGTCATCCTCTTTTTTTTTGCAATTTTAGTTGTAATAATAACAAGTTGGTGTTACCTGACATCAGCAAATAAAAAAATGGCTATTTTTCTGAAATATAGATAAATAGCCATTGTTGTTTGAT
>JAFZOY010000090.1 GCA_017552705.1 Bacteroidales bacterium | reverse complement strand
ATTTCCATTGTCGTCACTGTTTCCATTTCCGTTGTCATCGCCGTTTCCATTTCCGTTGTCATCGCCGTTTCCATTTCCGTTGTCATCGCCGTTGCCATTTCCATTGTCATCACCGTTGTTGTTCCCATTTTCGCCATTGTTGCTTGGTTGATAACTAATTGATATTGTCCCTTTCGAATCGGTGCCGCCGTCAGTTCTGGCAAGAGCGAAAAGCATGAGTTCCTCGGTCTCAGCAGGAACAGTAATTTCGTACACAATCTGTTTGGGATTTAAACCTGCCGTCCGTCTCTCGGCAACGAATGCAATAGCATTACCATCAGCAGTAAAGAGTGCGTCGGCAAGACAGAGCATGCAAGCGCCACCCGTGTATTTGAACGTTACAGTGTAGCTGCCCGCTCCTTTTAATTCGCTTGAAAAATCCCACGTACGGCGGACATAACTCGAAGTGAAATCATCCTTCTGCCAATTCTCAACAGATGCAGCTTCAGCGGTTTGACTCTCGGCAATGATTTGTGCCGCGTTTTCCTCATCGAATTCAGGCTCAAGCACTATCGGATAATTGTTAGTCAAAGCCGCATAGTACGCCGCGCTGCCATATTTCACTTTCCAAACAACACCCTTCGAAGTGACTGATTTTCCAACACTTGTAACACTTTCTGGAATTACAATCGTATCAATCCCTGTGTTTGAAAATGCATTGTCGCCGATTTCACGCACGCTGCTGGGAATGGTTATAGATTTCAGATTAGCGCAGTTGTAAAATGCATAGTTTTTAATTTTTATAACGCTCGAAGGCAATTCCACCTCTTCGATTTTTGTGCCGTAGAAAGCAGAGTTGCCGATAACGGATACCGACAATGGAATTTCAACTTTCGTAAAATCGGTCTGGTTCTTATGTGAATCGGGACGAGGCGCACCATCGCCAATATAAAGCACACTGTCTTTTACAACATCCTCATCAGGGTCGGGTGCGTGCAACTCACTGTAAGAAAACGTTTCGGAGTTCAAAAGTTTAGTGTCAGTGTAAGGCAGTTTATCTTCGGCAAAAAGCTGTTTGAAGACTCTTGTGCCTATCAATTGCCAGCTTTTTTCGCCGTAGCCGTTTTCAACACCCTGGTTGCACATATTACCATCATCGTGATTATAGCCCATATTATGCGAGAACTCATGATAGAAGGCGCCGCCGTTGTAACCCATATTGCAGAACCAACCTGACAATAACCATAGACCTGATGCACCCAAACTACCTAAACCGCCACCACCACAACGTCCTAAATAGAATTTGTGTTTGCGTGTCTTTTGCAAAAGGGTGTCCATCTGTTCCTTTGTAAGGAATTGTGTCAAAGCCTCGTCTGTAACCAACCATTTGTCTTCAACTGCCTTAAAACAAGCCTCTTCATATTCCTCGCTTGCTATAACGTATGCGTGATTGCAGATTGTGGCTATCCACTCGCGGCAATAAACAGGATACATCGCCAAATAAGGGACACCTTTTACTACTTCGGTCTTTCTGATAGATTCACCGTTGAAGGTAACCGTCCAATCAATTATATCTCCAAGAGATGTCAGTTTTTTGTACAGAGAATCGTTAGAAGTGACCATAAAATCTTCAATGCTTGTGCCGTCCGCTTCGCACAAAACAGTATGCGTTAATGGTTGAATAGTTTTATTGCTGATAATTGATTTCCCGTTTTTGCTGACCGTCACATTCTCGCATGGCTCCAACATAAATGAAGTTAAAACAATATTATTGTCAATTTTCTCAATTATAAGAGGTTCTTGAACTTTGAAGCTGTACGATGTCCAGTTCGCATATGAATCATCATCGCACAAAAAACGTGTGAAGTCTTCCTCTATTTGTTTCGAAGCGTCTTTGGTGTAAACGTTCAAATCGGCAAGCACACCGCACAGATAGTAACCGTTCTCTTTTGCCCAAGTGTCGGCGTAGGTATTGCGTTTTACGCGAATGGTTACATTATCAACAAATTGGGTGAGCTCAGACGCACTCGGCGAAATGTCAATCTGTTTCGCAACTGAGTTTGATTTATCTTTAGTGTAGAGGATTTCTTCACCTTCAAAATTGTAAATGAAATAGCCGTTCTCTATAGCCCATTTGTTGGCATAAGAGTTTTGTTTTATCTGGAGTTTTGTTTCTGCATGAAAGGCGTTTTCTCCGATTTCCGTAATAGAGTCACCTAAAATTGCGATTTCGGCGGGGACTTTTTGAAACATTCCTGTCTGAATCGTTTTGTTGGCGGTGCAGACCAATTTGGCGATACTGTCTGTTTTTTGTTCGTCAACACCAATAATATCAATCAGTTCAAAGTTATTCTTCAATGCAAGATTGTAGGCCTCGCTTCCAGCGTAGCAGTGAAAAACCCGCGTTGATTTGTTTTGCCAATAGAGGCCATCGGGAACAACTTTCTGAAGCGACAATGGCATTGTAACCGAAATCAATTTCGGGCAATCATAGAAAGCATACTGGCAAACAGTCTCAACACCTTCTTCTATAACTACTTCCTCAAGGCTTGAACAATAAGCAAACGCAAAGTCTCCTATCTTTTTGACATTTCCTGGAATCACAAGTTTTTTCAGCCCTTTAACGCCTTGAAACGCATAGGAACCAATTCTTTCCAACGTCTCACCAAACCGTATTTCGGTGATATTCTGATTGTTCTTGTATTGATAGTCATTTATTTTCTTGACGTTGGCGCTGACATACAAAATGCCATTGTCGAGAATGTTGTATTTTGCCGTTGCCATCCATTGTTCTTTGGTTTGAGCAGGCTCATTATCAGTTAGTTCGAGGCGCGAATCGGTACAAAAATATGCATGGGCTTCGCTGTATTTGTCAACTTTGATAGTTGTCAGATTGGTACACTCGGACAACGAATAGTCGCCAAATTTGGTGACGGTTGACGGAATGGTGATTTCCGTAAGGCTCACACAGCTTTTGAAAAGCCTGTAACTCAAATTGGTAAGACCTTCGTGCAAGGTTACTTTTGTGAGCGACGAATCATTTTGGAACACTGCATT
>JAFZOY010000089.1 GCA_017552705.1 Bacteroidales bacterium | reverse complement strand
TAGAATTGATCTAAGGTTCTTAGCTGCATGGCATAATCACAATTATTTGTTCCCAAAGTTTTTCCAAATAGATTCGAGAAATGGAGCATATTCTTAATTGCGTCATCGTGCAAATCATACTTATCATACATAATACTCATATATAGTAATGACAAAATGAATTCTTCTGATTCATTTCCATAAATGAATTTCGCTGCTTCATTTTCCTCTTTTTTGTATTGCAATGCTTTCAAAGTGTCATTTGCTGTATCATAAAAAGATGCCAGATTAGAAAAACGTTTATAGTCCGATTCATTATAACTTTTTTCAAAACAACTATCCAAATCAATACCATATATATTAAATGCTTGCTCGTTAGGGGCTTCAATAAAGTCAAGTTTCTTTAAGCCTTTTATTGAGGGAAAACAAAAAATCGCATCACTTTGCTCCTGAAAGGCGAAATGACGTTTGGCAGGTTCAAAAGGAATACCATTGCTATTTATTATATTGAATCTTTCTTGTGTGTCATGACTAAACAAATAGGTATCTTTTGATATGCTTGCCCATGAACCAGCCTCTGCTGTATATGTACAATAAAGATATGTCGTATCCATAGTTACCTCCACTTTGTTAATACGAAGGTGTGGCACATCTGTTCTTTCAAATACGGGATAGTTAATTACAATTTTTGAATCAGACATGCAACTTACATTGGACACAATCAATAAAAAGAAAAATACAAACCACTTCATAGACTTTTTTTGCAAAGATACATTTTTTTCTTGAAATGCGGTTACCTTTTTCACCTTTTCTGTATAAAAGGATGAAGAAAGCCCGAAAAGGAGCCGAAAACAAGGTTGCGAAAGTGATTCTGCTTGGGCCAATGAGAAAGAAAAAGTAATTTTGCAACAAAACAAATATTTAACGTTCAACATTTAAAACAAAACGATTATGAAAAAGTTAATGATGACTCTGATGGCAGTCGTATTCGCCATCGCAGCAAACGCACAGTACAACACCAACTATTACAACCAGTATGGTGGAAGTATCGGTTCGTCAACCACACGCTCCAACTATGGGGGAGGTTACACAACTAATTACTACAATCAGTATGGTAGCAGTATCGGTAGTGCCACAACTCGCTCCAACTATGGTGGTGGAACGACGACAAACTATTACGATCAGTATGGTGGCAGTAAAGGCAGCGCTACAACACGCTCCAACTATGGTGGAGGCTATACAACGAATTACTATGATCGGTATGGTGGCAGCACAGGCAGTGCCACGACCCGCTCCAACTATGATGGCGGAACGACGACGGACTACTATGACCAGTACGGAGGCAGTATCGGTTCTTCAACGACCCGTTCCAACTATGGCGGTGGAACTACCACGACCTACTACGATGCCTACGGCAACAGCCTCGGTTCCAAACACAGCAGGTAATAGACTTGAGATGGACATAGGTTCTCTGTTTCACGAAGATATGTTCGTTAGTGGTATGAACCTATGTTCATCAGTTCAAGGATATAGATATGATCTGCATAGTCTCTTGTGTTTTTGTTGGTTAGTACTCTATGTTCTGCATTTGTATATCAAATGTGCTGCAAAGGTACAACCGTTTTTCGTTTTGCTGCAAGATTTTCAACCTTGCGAACGGTTGGATTTCATCCGACCTTTTCTCGCAATGCCATAGCTCAAACTTGTTTGGCTCTGGTCATTTGGCTTAACCCAACTTTGACGCTGTAGTTTCGATTTTCCTTGCTAATCAGCGACTTGCATGTTCTCGCTATGGTGACTGTGTTCTACAAACTTTGATTTTCCGGAACGGCATTTTCTTGTAGTTCAGCATGGAGTAGATGTCAGC
>JAFZOY010000088.1 GCA_017552705.1 Bacteroidales bacterium | reverse complement strand
GATGGAGCAAAAAATGAAGGCGGAATGGGACAGGACGCATTTCGGCGACTCGAACCCATACGCAATGTTGCCCAAACTCAATATTTTCACTTTCGACCTTGGCGAGTTGATGGGCGGTTTTGAGGACGAAGACCACGCCTTTAACTTTACCGAATTTTTCCGTGTGTGGACAGGCGTTCCGAAGAAAGACCGCCGACAGATGCCACCATCGGCCAAAGTGGGCGATTTTATCCACGCCGCCGACATTCTTCGTTTTTTGAACCTGATAACCACCGACGACGAGAAAAGTTTCTATCCGTACGCCAACGAGGCTTTCCGTAACAATTTCCGCCACTCGCTTTGGATGATTCCTGGCGTGAAAGAAGCGCAGGCTTTGAGCAGAATGCTCAAGGCGCATCCTGTTTTCGGACAGTTCGAGATTATCAATGTGGCTGGCGATGGTGATGAGGACGAGGAAAATGACGAGGCATTGAAAATGGTGCTTCAGAAAATTGGCGACAATCCCGATGAAACGCGCACCATTACTCTCTCGTGCGGACGATTGACAACGGGCGTCACCGTTCCTGCGTGGACGGCGGTGTTTATGCTTGCAGGTTCGTACTCAACAGCCGCTTCGTCGTATATGCAAACCATTTTCCGCGTTCAAAGTCCCGCAAAAATCAATGGTCGCGTGAAAGATGAGTGTTTTGTGTTCGATTTCGCGCCCGACCGCACGTTGAAAGTTGTAGCCGAAGCCGCCCGAGTATCGACCAAGCGTGCTGTCAGCCAATCTGATAGCGCTCTGATGGGCGATTTGCTGAATTTTATGCCAATTATTTCGGTGAGCGGAACGCAGATGTCGCCTTACAATGTTGAGCGGATGCTCGCCCGACTGAAAGAGGCTTACATCGACCGCGTTGTGGCCAACGGATTCGAAGATTCGCACATCTACGACCGCGATGCGCTTGAAAGCCTTAACAATGTTGAACTTTCTGATTTTGAGGGATTGAAAAAGATAATTGGCGAAACCAAGGCATCGCCGAAAACAAAAGACATTGTGATAAACGATGAGGGCTTCGACAACGAGCAACGCGAAACCGAAGAAAAAGGAAAGAAGAAACGTGATTTGACCGAAGCGGAAAAGCAACGGCTCGAAGCCGCCAAATTGCGCAAGAAACAGCGCGAAGCGGCAATATCGATTCTGCGTGGCATTTCAATCCGTATTCCGTTGCTGATGTACGGAGCCGAAACCAAAGGCGGTGATGACGTGACGCTCGAAAATTTTGCATCGCTCATCGACGAGGATTCTTGGAACGAGTTTATGCCAAAAGGCGTGAGCAAGGCGATGTTCAAGAAGTTTTCAAAGTATTATGACAAAGACATTTTCCGCGAGGCTGGCAAGCGCATTCGCTTTATGGCACGCAAGGCCGATGAGTTGCCCGTTACGGAACGCATTGAGCGTATTGCACAGATTTTCGGCACGTTCCGCAATCCCGACAAGGAGACAGTTTTGACACCGTGGCGTGTTGTGAATATGCATTTGAGCGACACCATTGGCGGTTATTGTTTCTTTGCCGACAACTTTCCGAACGAGCCTGCCGAGGCGCCACGATTTGTTGACCAAGGCAAGGTAACCGCCGATTTGTTCAAAAACAGCAACGTGCACTTATTGGAAATTAATTCGAAATCAGGACTTTATCCGCTTTATTTGGCTTACAGTTTCTTCCGTTGCCAATGCGACGCCGTGGCTTCGATTCTCGGCTCGTTCGATAGCCTAACAATGGAACAGGAGCATAATCTATGGGATAAAGCATTGGCGCAGAACATTTTCGTGGTGTGCCGCACCAAAATGGCCGCAAGCATTACACGCCGCACATTGTGCGGTTTCCGCTGCGATGCTCGTACCAATATCCAATTCATTCCCAATATTTTAACTGAAATAACCGAGAACAAAGAACAATTCATTAACCAAGTTTTGGATGGCAAAAACTTCTGGAACGCAAATGACAACAAGAAAATGAAATTCGACGCAATAGTAGGAAACCCACCGTATCAAATTGTTCAAGCCACCGATAAGGCAAAGATTAACAGTGCATTTGCTTCGGCAGTATATCCACAGTTTATAGAAATATCTCGCAAATTGAACCCTGATTACATATCAATAATAGCACCGAGCCGTTGGCTAACGAAAACAGGGCAAGGTGTTTCTGATGAGTGGGTAGACGAAATGATAAATAGCAACCATTTCGTGAAATTGTATGATTTCTATGATGCATTGGATTGTTTTAATGGTGTTGAAATAAAGGGCGGCATTAATTATTTCCTTTACAGTGAGAAATATTCAGGAAAATGTGAGTATGTGCTTCATCAAAACGGAATTGTTTCATCAAAAAAAGAATATCTGAATTCTTTAGGTGCTGGAATTGTTATAAGAGATACGGTTGCCACCAACATAATTGATAAAATCAAGGACAAAGAAGGCGATTATTTCGATGGTGGCTCATTTGCAAAATTTGTTAGTCCCCAACATTTCTTTGATAAAGATGGTTTATTGACAACAAGTTGGACTGGATTTGTGAAAAAAAGAGATACGGAACATTGCATCAAATATTATTTGAACAAGCAAATGGAGTCTTCTGGTACTGCGTGGATTAGGATGACGGATATTCCTAAAAATCAAAGCGTTATTTCTAAACATAAAATATACATATCTAAAGCGTATAATGGTGGAGATGCTTTCCCGCATCAAATAATTGGAAAGGCTTTTTATGGAGAACCTGAAAGTGTTTGTTCTCAAACATATTTGGTTGTTGGTTACAATGAAAAATTCACAAAACCAATTTGCGAGAATATTATTAAGTATATGGCTACAAGGTTTTTCCGCTATATGGTATTCGTAAAGAAAAAAACTCAAGACAACCCAAGTAGCGTTTTCCAATTTGTTCCCCTTCAAGATTTCACGTCGAAGTCGGATATAGATTGGAGCAAGAGCATATGTGAGATAGACAAACAATTGTATAAGAAATACAGTTTGTCGGGCGAGGAACAGGCGTTTATTGAGGGGATGATAAAGGAGATGGATTGATTGTTTAGAATAGAACAATAGAATGTTGAATCACAGGTAGAGACGTCATATTATGGCGTCTCTACGTGTTTTATGCCGTAACCCATTGTTTAATCAGTCCTGAAAGGACGGCATAACACAGGCGGTGGTGTGAACCACCGCTCAAATACGCGAACCACAAACCAAGCCCCGAACGGGGCGGTACATTAAATTGTTGTGCCACGCCTTCGGCGTTTGATTCCGTGTTTTCCGTTCCCGATAACCATCGGGATTCCGTAGTAAATTTTGATAATTAACCCCCGTTCCGCCGCACAATCCCTACAAATCCACCATTATTACCACCACGAAAAACATCCCATCAACCTACCAAACCACCGTGTTAGTAGAATTTTATTCTACG
>JAFZOY010000087.1 GCA_017552705.1 Bacteroidales bacterium | reverse complement strand
ACGTTTATATTTACCGCATGCACATTCGTAATCTTTCACAGGTCCAAAGATTTGTTGACAGAACAAACCTTCTGCTTCTGGTTTCAAGGAATGATAGTTGATTGTTTCAGGCTTTTTCACTTCGCCATGCGACCAGGACAGAATTTCTTCTGGGGACGCAATAGAAATACGCAAAGCATCAAACTGTTCCTTGGTTTCTATTTGTCCAAATATCTTTTGCAACATATTTGTCATGTTTTTTTGCTCCTTTTAAGTCACTAAAAGTGCCTTGTGGCCGGCGGGCGATTTTATTCACCCACGGGCCCGGCCACTAATCAATCTTTTTTGGTGTTAAAGCCAACCCAAGTCCACGCAATTCACGCACTAAAACGTTAAACGCTTCTGGGGTACCTGTTTGGATATCGTTGTTTCCAGAAATAATTGCTTCATACATTTTATTTCTGCCAACAATATCGTCAGATTTGACTGTTAACATTTCGCGCAACAGGTGTGCAGCACCGTGTGCTTCCAATGCCCAAACTTCCATTTCTCCAAGTCTCTGACCACCCATGTGTGCCTTTCCAGACAAAGGTTGTTGTGTGACCAAAGAATAGTTTCCAGTTGAACGAGCATGAATCTTTTCATCAACCAAGTGATGCAATTTCATCATGTACATTACACCAACTGTAACTGGACGGGCAAATTTTTCACCTGTAACACCGTCATACAATGTGAACTGACCAGATTCTGGTAATTTAGCCAATTTCAACATTGCCTTGATTTCTTCTGGTGTTGCACCATCAAATGTTGGCGTTGCCATTGGAACACCGTTACGTAACAGGGCTGCTTCAGCACGAACATCTGTGTCAGTCATCTTTTCAAGCTTTTCTGCAACAGATTTACCATAAATCTTGCCCATGATGTTACGCAAATCATCGGTTACAGCACGCTTCTGTTTTACTTCATCCAGAACTTCGCCGATTTGTTTACCCAATGTACGCGCAGCCATACCAAGGTGCGTTTCGAATATCTGACCGATGTTCATACGGCTTGGCACACCAAGTGGATTCAACACAATATCAACAGGTGTTCCGTCTTCCATATGTGGCATATCTTCAATTGGAACAACGCGGGATACGATACCTTTGTTTCCATGACGACCTGCCATTTTATCACCTGGCTGTAATTTCATTTTGTGTGCGATGTAAACTTTGACTTCTTTCAATACACCTGCACCCAAAGAAGTGTTTTCAGTTGCTTTGGCAATTTCAGCGTCTGCGCGTTCATTTAATTCTTTCAATTTAATCAAATGTTGTTCGCGCAATTCATCGATTTTTGCCTGAACTTCTTTGTTAGAAACAACTAATTTCTTCATGTCAGACGGTCTGATACCTTCGAAAACTTCGGCAGTCAATTTCTTGCCAACAAAAGGTTTCAGACTGCCAGTACCGGCAGAAATTGTTACGTTTTCAGCCAACTGGAATACCTGAGCCGCAAAACCATCTTCGATAATCGCAGTTTCTTCGTTGCGATCTTTATTGATTTTTTCGATTTTTTGCAATTCAATCATTTGTGTTCTGTCGTCTTTTTTAACACCGTGACGGGTCAAGACGTTAACACCAATAACTGTTCCTTCTTCGTTTGGTCCGACCTTTAATGAAGTATCTTTGACGTTCAAAGCCTTTTCACCAAAGATATTACGCAACAGCGCTTCTTCTGGGGTCAATAAAGTTTCAGATTTTGGCGAAACACGACCGACCAAAATATCGCCTTGTTTTACGCGGGCACCAACATAGATAATACCAGATTCGTCCAGGTTTTTCAGAGCTTCTTCACCGACATTTGGAATATCGCGTGTAAAGCTTTCTGGACCTAATTGTGTATCACGCAATTTGATTTCTTTTTCAACAATCTTGATAGATGTATAAACATCATCACGAGAGATACGTTCAGAAATCACAATAGCGTCTTCATAGTTATATCCGCGCCATGGAACAAAGGCAACCAATACATTGCGTCCCAACGCCAATTCACCATAGTTCATTGACGAACCGTCGGCAATAATGTCGCCCGCAGAAATACGGTCGCCGGCCTTGACCAATGGTTTTTGATGCAGAATTGTATCGTTATTGGAACGTTCATATTTT
>JAFZOY010000006.1 GCA_017552705.1 Bacteroidales bacterium | reverse complement strand
TTTCCAATATTCTACACTTTTGTTTTTGATAGCATTCCTCTCTTCGTGTACTGGAGCGTATGACGAAGACATAGCAAACGTATTACAACAGAAAAACGCGGAAAAAACAATCACAATATCAGGTATAATTACATCAGAATACAAACAACAAACAATCATTGTTTCACGCTCGGTAAATTTTAGCGAACTTTATGTTTCCTCAGACATAAGTCCAGAACAAATAAAAGATACCCTTTTACATAGAAGAGTTGGTGGAGCAAAAGTATCTGTGGAAGTTGCGGGAAAAAAGTACGAATTTAAGGAAATGCATAAAACAGGTAATCTTTATAGACATCGGGAAAACGATTGGACTGAAGTAATACCATACGACGCAATCTATTACGAATCCATAGACTCGTTTGCCGGCATCCCCAACCAAGAGCATAAACTTGTGGTGGAAGTTGAAGGAAAAACATATACCGCCACGGATGTTATGCCCCAAGTTTCGGAAATTTCCTTTAATGAAAAAAGCCCATTATGTTGTAAAGTTAAGGATTATCGAGCATTCCCAGAAAATGGTATTGAATATGACACGGCTACAACATACCCATTCTATTTGTTTGGACAACAGGAAGCGTATGTCATAGGATTTAGGACCATTACTAAATATGACAAAGAAGAAGAGGCAGAAGGAAATTACGATTACATGTATCGTTTTGATGAACCGTGCTATTCCTTCCGACAGTTAGCGGCACCGCAATTAATGGGAGCAATAAGCGATGTCGCATATATAGAGATTGCCCCAGGCAGCTGGGAAGACAGTTTCTACACCAATTTGTATACAGATTCCTTATTGGTCACAAAAATGTCATGTTCCCCATCGTATGAATATTATTTGTATTGTTTATTCCAGAACAGTTATGGAAATGACTTTGATTTTGGGACCATGCCGTCAAATGCACCAACCAACATCACAAATGGCGGTATGGGATTCTTTGCTGCATGCGACGTTAAGAAGAAATTTTTCAGCAGAAAGAAAATAATACAGTTAGCAGAATCCATAGGGAACATCATCGAATACTAAGAATTACAATGAAGACATTTTATAAATACATATTATTATCAATCTGTGTTTTAGCAGGTTACTCGGTTTTTTCACAAAATTTCACCGTTTCGGGTTATGTAAAAGACAGTGCAAGCAGCGAAGCCATAGTCGGAGCCACAATTTACGAGGCAACGACCAACACGGCGGTTATTTCGAACGAATACGGTTTTTTCAGCCTACATCTAAGCCAAGGCACATACAACTTGGAATGTAGCAGTCTTGGGGCAAAAACAGTGACACAGGATATTCAGGTAAGCGGCAACACACGAGTGGTATTCCGTCTGCCAAGTGAGTCCTACAACATCGACAGTGTTGTGGTGCACGCCCGCCAACACACGTCCGATGTTGTGACAAAACGCCTTACCGCAAAGCAAATCGAACTGACACCATCCACGTTCGGCGTACCTGACGTAATAAAGGTGGTACAGACCATGCCCGGAATCAAAACTATCGGTGACGGCACAACAGGCATGTACGTCAGGGGCGGAAACCGCGACCAGAATATGATTCGAATTGACGAGGCAAACATTTACAACGTGTCGCACATGTACGGATATATTTCATCATTCAATCCTGACATGCTCAACGAGGTCTGTTTTTACAATAGTTATTTCTCGCCTGAATACGGCGGAAGAATATCGTCGGTGCTCGATGCACAAATGAAGGAAGGTAATATGAATTCGTTTGCAGGAAGTGCCTTGTTGAGTGTAATGACAGCCAATGCGACCGTGGAAGGTCCCATAAAAAAAGATGTTGCCTCCTTTTTCGTGGCAGGAAGACGAAGCATTTTGGACATTATAAAAAAATACGGGGACTTTGGCATCAACGTGCCCACTTTCTACGACGTGAATGCGAAAGTCAACTGCAAAATCAACGACAAGAACCGCGTATTCCTTTCGAGCTACATCAGTTCCGACTACCAGAAATATCTGCCTCTTTTTAAAAACAATGCGCTTAATGTGAGCGGAACCGCACGATGGATTAGTGAACTGCGTCCAAAACTGTTCTTAACCACATCGTTTGTGGCAAGCAAATACAGCAACGAAACCACGTTTCCAGATTCCACAGACCGCACATGGTTGGTTGGATTGGACGAATATACCGCAAAATCAAAACTTAACTGGTACATATCGAACAACCAAAAAGTACTTGTCGGCATGCAGTCATCGGTGTTCCACCTCACCCCGGGCAACACGGGCGATGCAGCAACCAGCATTTCCGACATGCAGTTGTTCGAACCGTCGCTATTCGCGAACCACACCATTTCGGTGAACAATTGGACGTTTATGTACGGACTGCGTATCACGCAGTACCACAACTTCGGGGAAGCCACATGGTACACTATCGACAACGGATTGGCGATAGCCGAAAACAAAGAATCGTCGGGATTTTGGAACAGCTACACGTGCATAGAGCCACGTATCCACGTAGCGAAAAAGGTCAAGGATTCAGAATATTCCGCTTCATTTACCCGTACTTCGCAGTCAATGCAAGCACTGTCGAATACAAAGTTAAACTATTCCCCGTCTGAAACATGGTTCTGCTCGTCGCCAAATTTAAAGCCAATGGAGGCTGAGAATTTCTCCATTGGCTACACTCTGAAAAAGAAAAACATAGGATTGCTTGCCGAAGCATACTATCGAAACATACATAACCAAATAGACTATATCGACAATGCGTATTTGCTTGCAAATCCATACGTAGAATCACAAGTAAAGGCGGGAAAGGCACACGCCTACGGGTTTGAAATTTCAGTCAATGGCGAGATGAAACGCACCCAATTCTCCGCCAGCTATTCTTTTGCAAGAGTGATGTACGACATTCCTGAGATTCTGGATGAGCCGTATCGAGCGCCATACGATATGCCGCATGATATAAAATTGCAAATAACACAGCGTATCAAGGAACGGTGGTCATTCAGCGCATTGTGGGTGTTCACAAGCGGACGACCGGGAACATTTGCATACGGATATTACACGTATGATGAATCAAAAATTCATTATGTTAAAAAAATTCCTCTCTATAATAAACGAAATTCAGATACCTATCCTGTATATCATCGTTTGGACATTGCATTGCATTACAACGGCAAGCCGCATAAACATTACGAACAAAGTTTTTCTATGGGAATATTCAATGCCTACGCTAAAAAGAACGTTGTATATTACGATTTTGGGGTATATACAATGAACAATGAGTTAGTATATAAATACAACGTTGCTGCATACTATTTCCGTGCCTGTGTGCCAAATTTCACATATAAAGTGAGCTTTAAATAAAAAAGTTAAATTTTACAATATTCCAAGAATTTACAATTCATTGACCCAGACACTGCAAAATACCAAGAGAAAACATATATTTGCACACCAAAATATAGTGTATGAAAAAAAACAAATGCTCTTTTTGTGGTCGCGACGAGGACCAAGTGCCGGTACTACTAAACGGATTAGATGGTTTTATCTGCAGCGATTGCGTTGAACAAGCAAACAATGTTTTGAAAGAAATACGACCGCACAGTAAACAAGCAAGTGGTCCAAAAGACTTTTCAAAACTTAAACCCATTGATATTAAGAAACATCTCGATGAATATGTAATCGGTCAGGATGATGCAAAGAAATCGCTTGCCGTCGCTGTTTACAATCACTATAAACGTATTTCTACCCAATCCGACAACAATGTCGAGATAGAAAAATCAAATATAATTTTAGTAGGCGAAACAGGAACGGGAAAAACTTTGTTGGCTAAAACCATCGCAAAATTCCTTGATGTGCCATTTGCAATGGTTGACGCGACTGTACTCACCGAAGCCGGATATGTTGGCGAAGACATTGAAAGTCTGTTGGTTAGACTGCTTCAAGCTACCGACTACAATGTGGAACGCGCCGAACAAGGTATCGTGTTTATCGACGAAATCGACAAAATCGCCCGCAAAGGCGACAATCCTTCCATCACCCGTGATGTGTCGGGCGAAGGCGTGCAACAAGGTTTGCTGAAATTATTGGAAGGCTCTGTTGTAAACGTTCCCCCACAAGGCGGACGGAAACACCCTGAACAAAAAATGATTGCTGTCGATACAAAAAATATTCTGTTTATCTGCGGAGGCGCATTCGAGGGCATCCAAAAAATCATTGCCCGACGCTTGAACACGCACACGGTGGGCTACGGCGTGAAGGAGAAAAACCAAAACATCGACAAAAACAATTTCTTGCAATATATTGCCCCACAAGACCTTCGTTCGTTCGGACTCATTCCCGAAATAATCGGACGACTTCCTGTGTTGACGCACCTTAATCCGTTGGATAGAAACGCATTACGCAGTATTCTGACAGAACCAAAGAATGCGCTTATCAAACAATACATTGAATTGTTCCGCATCGATGGCATAGAACTCTCGTTTACCGACGAAACCTACGATTTTATTGTTGACAAGGCTATCGAGTACAAATTGGGCGCCCGCGGACTTCGTTCTATCTGCGAGGCAATCATGCTCGACGTGATGTTTGAATATCCTTCGAAAAACGTGAAATCCCTTGTTATCGATAAAGAATTGGCGGAAAAACATTTCGCACAAACAGAACTTAACCATATTCTAAATGCTTAATACTATGAACTTTAAATTATTAAAATCACTTAGCGAAGTTGCTGGTCCTTCGGGATTCGAAACCAGAATCAGAGAAATGATTATCAACGAAATCAAAGCAGATGTTGATTCCGTTACAACCGACAATATGGGAAATTTAGTTGCGTTCCGTAAAGGAAAAAGCGACAAAAAATTGATGATTGCCGCCCACATGGACGAAATCGGCTTCATTGTAACCCACATCGACGACAATGGTTTCCTTAAATTCGCCACACTTGGCGGTTTCGATCCGAAAACACTTACAGCACAACGAGTTATAGTCCATGGTAAAAAAGATGTGATTGGCGTGATGGGTGCAAAACCTATCCACGTGATGACTCCCGAAGAACGCGACAAAAAAGTTACGGTAAAGGATTTCTTCATCGACTTGGGAATGACCAAACAGGAAGTGGACGAAATCATTGAAGTCGGCACACCGATTTCGAGAGAACGGGAATGTATAGAAATGGGCTCTTGTATCAACGGGAAATCGCTCGACAACAGAATTGCAGTCTATATCCTTATTGAAACAATCAAACAGCTGAAAAACAAGGAATTACCATTCGACACATATTTCACATTCACCGTGCAGGAAGAAGTTGGACTGCGTGGAGCGCAAGTTGCCGCCCTCAACATCCAACCCGACTACGCTATCGCCCTTGATACAACCATTGCATACGATGTTCCGGGAAGTTGTCCGCAAGAACAAATCACAAAACTTGGTGAAGGCCCTGGCATAAAAATAATGGACTCTTCGGTTATCTGCCATGCAGGATTCGTGGCATTTATGAAATCGGTTGCACAGAAAAACAACATTCCGTTCCAAGCAGAAATCATGCAAGGCGGCGGAACCGACACAAGCATGTTGCAGAAAATGGTTGCAGGCGGAGCTATTGCAGGCGCGGTTTCCATCCCTACCCGACATCTGCACCAAGTGATTGAGTCAGTCCACAAAGACGATGTTGAAAACAGCATACGACTTTTAAGTTGCATCACGGATTCTATCGACACAATATAGACATGGCGGACAATTATTTAGAGAAGAAATACGAGGAATATCTCAAGAAAAAAGCCGACTACGAACGGAAAAAGAAATTGGGAATCATTCCGAATACAACACAGTCAAAAAACAAGAAAAACTAAGTTCGCCCTGTCTTCTCTCCTATTGTTGATAACTATTTTATTTTCACTATTGGAAATAACGTGCATGTATTGATTTAAGTTTTACCTTTGGACAAAACAAAGAATTATGGATAATACAATTAACGGTACACTCATCGAAATTTGTGAGCCACAAACGGGCACAAGCGCCAACGGACAATGGAAACGTCAGAATTTTATTATTGAAACATTTTCACAATACCCTCGAAAAGTTTGTTTTTCAATTGCAAACGACAAAATTGACATGTCGCGTTTCTCTGTGGGAAGCGTCATTATGGCGTATATTAACATCGAAAGCCGTGAATACAACGGGAAATGGTTTACCGACTTCAGAGCATGGAGAGTTGAAGACGGAACACCGACACAGCCCAACAATGTGATTCAAGGGCGTGTGATTTCCGTATTGCAGGAAATCGGCGGCAAAAATGCCTCCACAGGAAAAGAATGGAAACGTCAGGATTTTGTGATTGAAACATCGGAAACATATCCTAAAAAAATCAATTTCAGCGTATGGGGCGACAAAACCAATAAATCAGCCTTGGTCGAAGGAAAAGATGTTACCGTGAGCGTTGACTTGGACAGCCGAAAAGGTTCAAACGGTGGTTGGTTTTCGAGTGTTCAGGCATTTCGAGTAACCGAAGGAATTGTTACGCCAGCAGGAACGGCTGCACCAACAACCTCCGCATACGGTGTTGCTCAAGATACAACAACTGTCGGCACGCAGCCAGCTCCCGACCCTATCACTCCCGACCAACTGAAAGGTAATGATGAAAGCGAAGAATTGCCATTCTAATATACTGATATTCATACTCGTAGTTTTTGTGCAGACAAGTACGTTTGCACAAAATACTGCGAATGTGGAATTTCAACACTACTGCGACGAAAAGCCTGTCATCCTCAACCAGTTCATCTACAAAAATGCGACAGGAACCACCTATCAAGTCTGTCAAATCCAATATTTTATATCAAACATTGCGTTCCGTGTAAACGGGAAATGGCTGTGCGATTCCACCGTAACCTACATTGATGTGGAAAAACCATTGCCCATAGTAACCACAACCCTACCAAAGAAAAATTGCGTCGTCGATTCCGTTCGGTTCACGTTCGGACTCCCCGCCGAACAAAATTCGTACATGCCCTCGAAAAAAGACTGGGCACAAATGTACTGGCCCGAAATTATGGGCGGCGGCTACCATTATATGAAACTCAACCTGAAATTCCTCAACGGGCAGGATTCCGTATATCTTTTCAACTGCCATTTGGGACGAAGTATGGAAACAGATGCCCAACA
The DNA here is from genome assembly GCA_017552705.1 of Bacteroidales bacterium. Taxonomy (GTDB): domain Bacteria; phylum Bacteroidota; class Bacteroidia; order Bacteroidales; family UBA1715; genus UBA1715. The sequence continues at coordinate 1,177 of JAFZOY010000006.1, read as the reverse complement.
AGTATTACAAGGGAACATCACCGACAACAATTTCACTCTCACCTTTCCTTGCACGTTCCAACTTTCGGCAAAAACAAATCCGTCAACAACCATAGCAATACGAATGAACGTGGAAAAATGGTTTTCACAACCTAATCCGCTCATATTCAGCAACTACACAAAAGGAATCATGGGCAAACAAGAAATAATGCACGCCATTTGTGAAAACGGGAAACGTGCATTCTCCATTCAAACAATGCACGAATAGCAAAAGACAACACAATTTTGCGCAATAGCCCAAGATGCTTACAAGTTATCACTTTTTTCATTTAAAGATTCCGCTTCGCTCAATTCGCAAGACGATTTCAAAATGAGAAAGAATGATGTGAAGGAAAGGAATCTGTTTGTTGTGCCGATAATGTCTAATTTTACAACTTACCTTCAAAAAAATATCTTCACACATCATCTTTTTTCCAATACTTTTCCTACCTTTACCCCAAGTTCACTTTCCGCATTTTCAAATCGTGGCTGGGTGGGCTTGACATAGAAAGGCGTTTATCTGACGCTTTGTTTTGACTGCTTGAAATCTCGCAAATTTCATTTGATTAGTCAGAATCAAAGCAACGATGGATGTCCATTGGGTATGTTCGTATGCAATACGCTTGTATTGTTGTTCATATCGGCGTGGGCTTCGGCGTTGCTCGTTTCGACTAATCGGGCAATGCGAGAGCCTCAAGCAGTGGGACGAGTAACAGATACTGATTCCACGCTTTTTTATTTTTAGCAGTAATCATTTTGCTTGGGAGTCGGCAAAGGAAACGCGGAAGTTATGAAGCGAGTTCTTTTTGCGTGGAGTGCGGTTGTGCCTTCGGTTTTGAATCGGAGCAAAGGCTCTAATTCGCCAGCATAAAAGGGATAACAAGGACTTTTGAAAGGATGATGGAATGAATTTTATTTGTTGAACTAAAATAGAAGAAATGGAAGCATTAAAAATAACAGAGAACGATGTAAAAAAGACCTTACGACTACGAGATATATTTTTGTTTGAATACAAGATAGCAGAAAGTATCTTAAAAAAAGTGTTTGAAGAAAAATGCAATGATGACGTAAAAATAGTGTTACCCAAGGTAAAGATTTTAAACTATTTTTATTCTGCTGGTATATATACCATTGATATAGAGCCAATGGTAAAACATAT
>JAFZOY010000086.1 GCA_017552705.1 Bacteroidales bacterium | reverse complement strand
TTCCAAGAACATTTCAATTATTCATCAAAAACATAACAAATATGGAAAATCAAAAATTAAATGATTATCTGCTGAACAAGCAGGTTAGAAAAGAGGCCATGAAAGAGATCTCAAGAAACTTCCCGTTGACAGAAGCCATGATGCACAACTATCGAAATGAACTGGATTGGTCGGAAGTGTCACGAAACGGCAGTATCAATTGGACTGCTTCAATGATGGAGTTCCTGGAACATCGTATCGACTGGTCGGTATTCTCAAGTTATGCGGACGAAAGAATTCTCACTCCAAGTCTTATAGAGCGTTTCAAGGACAAATGGGACTGGAAAGAGCTGTCAGGGAACACGAATTTGCACCTTTCCTACGAACTAATTGACAAATACATTGACAAATGGAACTGGTCATCTCTTATAGGCAATATTGGCCGAGGTCGCTACAGACTTAATTGCATCTTAAAGGATGATTCGATATCTCCAAAAGATTTTCTCGCTCGTTATCACCAATATATTCCAATTGATGATTTTGACAACTCCTATTTGTGGAACCAAATTGTTGAAGAAGAACGGAATAAAATCGAGCAAGAACTGATTGAAATGACAGAGCGGAATCGGTGTTCTTTGTAAAACAAACGGAAAATCAACCATTTTTGCCGCAATATTAATCGAACCTCCATGCCCACTCGCTTCATTACCGTCACAGCCCACAACACCGTTGTGCTGACCATCGGGGTGCTTTCTGACCTGCTTGGCAAGGGCGTGGAGGTGTGGCGCGGCAGTGAATGCGAGAGGTGCCAGCGGAGGGGCGTGTGTCCGGATCCGATAGGGTGATTTTTCTAAAAAATCGTTTTGTTGTTTTTCTGTGATACCATCTGGCGTCCCTGTTATTCCGTGTCGGCAATGTTGAAAATGCCTGTCCCGCATTCAGGTGCGGAAACGGTCATTATCCCATCGTGCAGGGTTGTTTTTTATATAACGTGATATTCTGTCCCATTCGTAGGCATTGCGGATGATATGGTCATGGTAACGCGATTGCCATGCAAACGGGATATGATTGTCGTTGGCAAATTTTGTCACCGACGATTTGATGCCACGGATCACCGATGGCAAATTCCCCGATTGCGGTCCGAACCGTTGCCATTGCGGTGATATCGTCGTAGGGACGCACCGCGTGCGTCCATTGTTCGTGCGTCCATTGTTCGTGCGTTCATTGTTTGTACGTCCATTCTGCGTGTGTCCATTGTTCGTGCGTCCATTGTTCGTGCGTTCCGCATTCGGTTCCAGGGACGCATTCAATGCGTCCCTACGACGATGGATAACGAACATCATGTGGATGTGGTTGGGCATCACCGTGTATTGGGGGATGGAAACGTCGCCATCGCGTATGGCCGCCGTATGATGGATTTGATCCTGTGCAAATTTCCCGATGGCGGACAAATGCATTTCTGCATGGTTGATTTTCCCGAAATAATGCACCCTATCCTTGGTGCAGATGGTTACAAAATAGGCGCCGTCCATATACCTGAACCATTGTGCGCGTGCCAGTTTTCGTTCGTGTGGAATGTTTTTCATTATCAGTATTTTCATTTTATGTAAAAATAACGGAAAACGTCCCTGTGTATTGTGTTGTTTTGAAAAAAAATGAAAAAAACAAACCTACGACACGGAGTGTCGTAGGTGCAAGCTACCTTTGCATCGTAAAAATAAAGCGTATGAAGAAAGAAGAAATTTTACAGACATTGAGTTTCCTCGCGTTGAAGTTGGAAAACACCGGAACACGGATTTTGGAGGC
>JAFZOY010000085.1 GCA_017552705.1 Bacteroidales bacterium | reverse complement strand
TTGGTTTATGTACGGTAACCGACCTATTTGTATGCCTATCTGCGGAATTGCAATTGACAGCAAGCCAACAAAGTATGACACTACCGCCGGCGACAATTACGGCGACATTTTGGAATGGGCGCAACCGTCGATTAAATATTTCTTTTGGGATTGCGACGGACAAATGGACGATTTTCAATGGCAAAGCAAAGTTTTCGCCACAAAAGAAGAATTGAAAAAAGCCGTTTCCGGCGAGTAAATAACCACTAAAACACAAAGCAATGGTAAAAAAGAAAATGGCCTTGCAGATTGTTCTGCCGATTGAGATTAGGCCGACCGTCAACAACGACGGCTATGTAATAACCGATGCAAGCGGCGTAGAGCATTTTTTCTACTACGAAAACGGCAGGTTGACCTACGACGGCAATTGTGTGCCGATGTTTATGCCGGGCAGAAATATGACGGATTTTTTAAACTCAATGTTTGATGATGCCGTGTTAGTGGAATTGTTAGAACATACGCTAATAACACACGAATTGCAGATGCGCGTTTACAAAGAGAAAAACCGCTTTGTGAGGATTGAGGTGTGTGTAAACCATTCAACCGTTCTAACCCTTTATGAGTATTGGAATATTTTTTCAAAAGCACACGAAAAAGCCGTAGGCGTTAAGCCGTATTTCAAATACGAGGATATAAAGCCTGATTCTTACGAAGATATTAGATAAAACACTAAAACACTTAAAACAATGAACACTTACGAAACATTATTGCGATTCTGCAACATTAACGATGATTTTCACGAATTTACGCGCCGACCGTTTCCTTATGAATTGAACGGCAAAAACGTGGCCGTAGCCACCGACGGCAGATTACTTTGCGTTGCTAAATTTGGTTGCACCGATGCGGTGCAGTTGGCAGGCACAAAAATACCTAACATTGCCAAAGTTATACCACCCGAAGATTGCGCCGGCCACCTTTCGTTAAAAAGCGTTTACGATGCGTTGGACAAAGTGCCAATGAAACACGACACCGAATGTCCTGAATGTGGCGGCGACGGCAAGGTGCGTTTTGAGTATTACTGCGAGGCCGACAGCACAACACACTATCACAACTTTGATTGCCCCTATTGCGCAGGTATCGGCTTTGTCGATGAATCGAAAGCGCCGTTGATTTACGATACCTACTATTCGGTTCGGATTGACAACCAACCGTTTTTTCCGAAATACCTGAAACGTTTGGCCGATATTCTTTCAAGTTTGGATTTAACCGATGCGCCATACTGCGTTAATACCGCGATGCACACATTAAAAATCGAAACGCCCGAATACATTATGCTGTTATCAGGCTGCGTAGAAAACGACGATAAAGATAAAAATATAGAACTTTAAAAAATGTAAATGGGCGTTAGAGGAAGAAAGTTGCAAAAACCGAAAGTAACCTATAAAAGCAGAACAATGACAATACGCAAACCAATATCGAAAGAACTGCGCCGGCAAGTATATGACAAGTATAATGGCCATTGTGCCTACTGTGGCTGTAAGTTGGAATACAAGGATATGCAAGTTGACCATATTGTAGCCGTCGGTCGGTATTACTACGATTTGGACAAGGAACAC
>JAFZOY010000084.1 GCA_017552705.1 Bacteroidales bacterium | reverse complement strand
GTGGCTTAAAAATATGAAGCACACCAAAGAAAAACATGTCCCAACTTGCCATATCTGGCATTCGTAATGCATCAAGTCGTTCTTTTGCATCTGTCGAAAAAAACACATCATCTTCGCATATTAGAATACTATTGTATGCTTTGCGTTGTGCATCCTTAATTATACGGATTGTGGTTTCCAACAAAGCGGCACTATTCCTGTTCCAACCTGGAATAGCATCATTGGGTACATACACAACTTCATTTGTGTCTCCGTCAACAGCAGGGAATCGTTCAAATGAACATCCTATTCTTTCAAATTCTCGTGTTACCCGTTCCAATCTGTCTTTTCGGGAATCAAGATTGATTACATATATATTATCAAACCATTTCATCATAAAATCACAGCATCTCTAATTTGAATTATTTTATCAATGTCACCTACCTTAACTCTCATAATTTCATAGAGGGCTTTTGTTTGTGTTGCAACAGACAATTGTAGCTTCACATCATTTCCATAATTGCCACCAATTTCAAATACACATTCTGTATCTTTATCATTATGAAGCAATACCAAAACAGGAACATTGACTTCCATTCTACGAATTGTCAACATTATTGAATTTGAGGCTGTGAGTTTTATATTTCGAGTACGTAATGTTGCAAAGTCAATCTCCGAACCAACATTTTCAAATACAGAATCTTTTGCATTTCTTTCTTCTTGAATATTGGAATTTCTTCCATAAATAATAGAATCCGAATTATCCGAAATTGTTTTGCACCCAATAATGTCACCACCATTATTGCTCGAAAAAATCTTGTGTCCTGTATTATAAGAAATTATTACATCACGGAAATCTACTCCACTTTCAAGTACTATCTCATCATTGTGCCCCTCTAATTTAGAAAATATAATATAGCAACCACCATTCAAAACAATATTTGCACATGATGTACCCAAAAAAGAATCAATTATATGTCCCGCCATTCGTAATATAATATTCTGACATTCCGCACCTATTGTTGTCTGCTCTATAGAAGAACCTGACTCCATAGTCAAAGTATTCAAACCAGCTCTAATAGTACTATTTATAATACGAGCACCTGAATTCAAATGAATGTGCCTACACGATGAACCAAAACTACAATCCATTATTGTCCCTTGATTTAGTGTAATATCATTGCATGAAGAACCAAATATTGTATTTTCTATAATACTTCCCGATGACACAATAATAGTTTCTGTACCAGCCCCAAAAGTTGTATGTTTTACTCTTGTTCCCAGTTTGCCTTCGATACATTTACAACCATCTTCTATTACAACATCTTCCCATTGAGTATAATCATAATTCCCTTCTACCGAATCATAATTACAGTTACTGACATTATTCCCTATTGTACTATTGAAAACGCCATGAAGAACATTGTATTGTAATTTATTTTTAATTTCACACTCTTCAATTCCTCGAAGATAATTATGTGCTGCATCGTTTCCTATCGTTGTATTATTCACGAAGGTATATGAATTATCAGTGGAACCATGCAATACCGACAATTTTTTACAAGCATCAAAATTATCCCCCGACGAGTTTTCCCCTAAATTCAAACATTCTATATCCGTAAAACTATCACAGGCTGGATTTCGTAAAATCAAACTTTGGCAACGCAAAAAAGTGCTGTTGATTACTGTATCTGCCGATAAAGATTTTACTGACTCAAAATTTGAAGTAATAACCGAATCGTTTATTGTAATGTTATTACAATAGCAAAAGTGTGCATCACAACTATTATTACCAATATGTATGTTGTTGCAATTATCGAACACTATATTATTCAAGCCATTATTAGCAGTCGTTTTTCCTATGGCTATATTTTGCGAGTTGATAAAACAAAGTGTATCAAAACTATTTTTTCTTGGTATATCTGCACCACATAATGATGTCACCTCACTCCATAACCATCGCGAAGAATAAGAATTGGAATGAGCCATACGTTGCCAATTATCATATTTTAAATCCACTCCTCCTTCATAGGCACGTTTCGCACGGAACACAATACCGGATTCTTCCACTATATCATTTTTTTGCCATTCTTGCTGTATATAATGTTGCATATTGTCAGTATCAACATATCCACGTCTAAAATATGTTGCTCTAAAATCAAAATACGCACTCAGATTTTGTTCAATATCATGTCTGTACAAAACTTTGCCTGAACGAGCAGTTATATAATCCTCTGCCGTATTCGACTGTATATCCCAAATAATCTCATCACTCGGATGTTGTAATGATATAACACATGGATTTATTGCATTATTCGAAATAGCTTGCACAATAAATGTTTCTATTTTCTCTATATATTGCGGAGAATCTATATTTAACATTGATGTGCCTGGTATTTGATGTACGCATTGGTACGGAACGGCATATATTTGCCCTGACACTAATGATGATTCTTGAACATACTGTAAAAACTCCTGATATGATTCCGTTTGAACGATAGAAGGAGCCGTACCACCTGCTGCAAGAAAAGATTTAAGTAATTGCAAAGAAACTTTCTTTGTATCTCCATCATTTACTATTGGCATAAAATCTTGCAATGTAAGATTTTGTGCCAAATCCAATTCACTAATTTTCTTGTCAATTCCCATACTTTAAAAGTTTTATTGTTTTTTATTCTATTATTTTCTCTATTACTATCGTATTATCATTTTTACTGAACAATCCGCTTGCATTTTCTACTTCCACTTTATAGCGGGGATAGAGCGGATTGTCGTCTTCATCAACTATTGTCAACGGTTCGGCTATCGCATAACTGATTTCTGAATCGTTCGAGATAATTGTTTCCACTAATTCCCAGTTGCCTGCGTCGTTCATCTTATACACATAATACGTCGCTCCGTGTACGGCTTTGTCCCACGACAATACCACGCCGTTCAACTCGCTGTCGCTACTTGCGTCCTCGTCGTAGGTATATCGGAGTTCTGGAGCGGTCGGATTGTCCGTGTCAACCATCGTCACCATTACAACCCGACTTGATTTAGACGGCACATACTCCGTCACTGGATTACCCAATGCATCGGCATAGGTTATCTTTCGTAAACCTATCACTCTGTAATACAACGGCTCTCCAAACGGCACGTAACCCTCTGCCGAAAAATCATCAATCAATTCAACCTCGTCTCCATCGTTAACAAAATCGGCCACATGTCGCATTGTCTGTATCGACAGTGTTTTGGTCGCATCGGTTGTGGAGTAGAGGGCATATTTTTCAATTGCTTCGTCCGATTGTATTGTTATAACCACCGATGGTTCCGTTTCCTCATATTCGTCATAAACGTTTATTTTTAGACCTGCTATTTGCGGTGCTTCCGATGGTGTGGTGTCAACCAACTGAATAGGCCCCGTTATAGGACTTGCATCGCTTATCACCATTGTGTTGTTCAGTTCCTTGGCATAGTAGAAGTAAAAATTACGTGCCGCACCGTCAAGCGTGAAATCCGTAAACTGAATTTCAGGGGTGTCACCGTCACGTACTATTTTCGCCATCGGTGCCTGACAAAAGTCAGGGTCGCTCGGTTTCAGCATATCGCCGTGTACATCACGAACTTTCTGTTTACTGTTTGTCGGCACATAATTGTTATACTTCGATATAAATTCATAGATTAACGGCTGCTCCGTCAATGGTAGGAAACAACTTATTATGGCTTCCCTCATTTTGTCCTTTATTACACCTGGCTCTTTCTCTCCATCGAATAAATCTCTGCCGAATATGTCTTTTTCTCTGTCCGGCTTCGGGAAACGATAACCGTCCTCGGCTGGAAATTTGCGGAAAGTACCGTCGGGATTAGAGCCTGTCGCATCGTAGTATTTTCCTCCTTCCGTAGAATAGTCATAATCAAAATCTATCAGATTCTGCCATCTCGATGTAAAAAACTCGTCATCGCCCAATGCTTTCAAATCTGCTTTGATTTGCTGAACGGTTTCGGGTTTGTACAGCGCTTCTAAAATCATTCGTTCGCTTGCCCTGTAGAATGCTATCGAGTATGGTCGATGGTGGCATTTCACACGGAACGTATATGTCGATTTGTTATAGAAATCGGGACGGGTGGCGTACATTCCACCCATCGGAACTTCGGGCGGAATTGCTTCAATGAGTTCCATTGCATACAATGGCGTTGGCTTGGTCAACAGCGACACATATCCCATACTGCTGTCCTTGGAACGTGCGGCCATATAGGTCGTCTTGTCGCCTTCTCCTGCTTTCGGAATAATGTTCGCCACATTGAAGTCCGCATTGTTGTCGGCATACAAATACACTCTATAACCGGGATAGAACTGCACCGAAATATTGCTGCCTGTCTGTATGTTTCTTGTAGTGTTTGAATTTGAATCGGCATCAAAATCCGAATCTTGTACTATTAATTTTATCAACCCGTTTCCATGCGACTGTATCGACACGACATCAAGTTGTTTCCGTTCTCCGTTCAAGTCATTTGCCGTATGGATGTAGAGGTAGCCCTTATCCCAAAATACTGGATTGGCGGAATTTTGCTGTGGGTGTTCGTGCAACACTTTCGTATTCATTTCAACTGAATACATACCGGGTATCGCCTCGTTATCCACAATATATTGGCTTACTGTCGCCAAGTCCCATATTCCACGGGAGCATTCCTCCACGGAACTTGTATCGCTTGTCACTGTTTCCGTGTGTTCTTCCCAATCTTCATTTGCAATTTGAACAGTTGTGCCAAGCACGTTTTCTGCCCCCAACTCGTCCATCTTCCAGTTTGCGGCGTTAGCCATGTTTTCTATCATGACAAACGGTGCTTCCGCATACTCTGTCGGTATCAACCACGTTTTTTGTGCCTCATTGTTGCTACTTTGCGTTTCAACATCCTGAACTTCTCCTGCAACATCAGCAACTCCAACATCTATTGATGCAATCGACGAGTTGTTTTTGAGATGTATCAACAATCCGTTTCCGTTGTTGGAAAAAGAATCCACTATGAAAATGGCATTTTTTATCGTACAAGTTCCGCCTATGAACCTGTCAAAATCTTTTGGCTTAACATCAGGCGAATAAACGATTTTATGTCCATCTATATCAAGGAACGAATAGTCCGCGGCATGAGCAATGAATGTTTCGGGATGTTGCTCGTCATAGTCCACTTGTGCGACCTTGCCGGTAACTGAACGGGGTGCTTCCAACCTGAACAGAAATTCTATCTGGTCGCCAAATTGATATTGCTTGTCGTGTGCCTTCTCATAGTTGAATTGTACACGCACCAATGTCTTGTCATTATTCTCCCCAAGATCCGCCAACATCGCTTGTTCGGCAGTCGTGGTCAGCAACAACGGATCTTCTTTTTGTATCAGTTGTACATGAAGATTTGAAGGTGGTATCAGTTTGTTTTGTTTGACAAACAATGTTTCATCCGTTTCCACTATGTTGCTGTACGGCGAAAAACGCGAAAACCAGTTCCGGCCGAAAATTCTGTATTGATTAACACCTTCGTCGTTTTTGGTCTGTACATGGACATACAATCGGGTTTCACCCTCATTCGGCGACGGACAAAACATCGGTTCGTCATTGATATTGTCGATATTGTTTTTAAGCAGATACTCCCAATTCCCCTCGTTTGCTTTTTTTCGTTCTATACCGTATAATACAGAATCGGTCGTTCCTTCAAGACAAAATTCATCGGTCTCCTCAAAAAACGGTCCCGCTTCCTTGTATGGGAATTCATCTTTTATGTGGAGATTCACATACCGACAAGTTCCGTCGTATGTGTAACCGCCCTGTCTCGTTATTTCTATCTCATTGTTTTCACCCTTGTTCCGCCACATACCATAATCAACAGGCAGTTGTGTCGGTGCATGGGGCAGTTTCTCCTGATTGCGTGAAACTGGTTCCGTAGCATAGAGGTGGGCAATGTTGTTTTCTCCAACACTTGTTTCATACAAAGCTAAATAAACATATTCCGCATCTGGCTCATCTGGTATGTCTATATGTCCCAAACCGAGCATACGTGCTATATGATAGTCGTATGCGGCTATCTTCAACATTACATCGTACGATATGTCTATTGTTGATGCTTCATGCGGTATTTCTGAATCATTTGTTACCGGCTCGTTCGTCTCAGAATCATTCGTTTCTGACAATTGTTTTGTAATGCCGCTTCTATATTGATTAACAATTGTACACAAACCATCTTCATGATTGGTTTCTATACCAGTCCAACTATCTTTGTAATACTGTATATCAACTTGTGTATCTATGGTTTTCGGCCAATGTCCGTGTATTACCATTCCGTTAGGTTCAAGTCTTGAATATGCCTTGTTTGTTGATTCGGGCAAACCAAAGATGTCTAACATTTCCCATCTGTTTCGAGCATTCACACCTTTAATATACCGCTCGTATGTTTCCAGTTCTATCTTCAAAAGCAGACAACCTTCTGTCGTAAAACGCACACTTCCAATTTGTTCGCCTTTTATTGTGCAATAACCATATCCTATATTGTCTTGGAAGTATTCAACATTGTCACGTTCCAATAATATCTTTCCTTGGTCTTCCAAGTGCAATTCCGATGCTGTCTCTTGTAACAATATTCTCTTAACAATGTAAGCTGAAGGATCTTGTGGTGCTGTAATATCCTCAATTTCTTCTTGCTCAAGATAGATTGGCGAAGAATCTTCCTGAAGTATATCATCATTATTTTCTTGTGCAAGAATCGTATCCGTTACAATTACTTGATGATTAATAGTAAAGTCTGAAACTGTTTGGCGACTGCTTAGGATTCGTTTTTCGTCATCATTATCCTTAACACTTACTATTGTTTCTACTCTAAGTGAAGGAGTATCTGTGGGCTCATCCACATAGATTCGTGCCGCAAAACACGGCTTATCCTTTACTGATATTTCAATAAGACCGTCACCGTATGCACGGAGGAAATCCAATGGAGCAGCAAGCGGATTGACCGTCACGGCATCATAACGCACTCTATCATGAAAACGCACATATACAACAGCATTGTCCGGATTAGGAAACTTATATATCCACAGACGTTCATCGTTCTCAAAAGATTCTCCGAGATTAAGGCAATTCGACGAATCAACCACTTCCGATGGAATTTGGCTTGAAAAATCTACCGTTACAGGAAAACGACATTCATATTTACTGCGATATATCTTTACCGTATCGGATGGTTTATTAGAATCTTCAAATGTACCTCTTGGAATATGGTTTTGCAATTCACCCATCAAGTCCCAACGAAGATGTATTCCCGGAACAGAACCGTCATTTCCTGTAGAACCCGCCGCCTGTAGATACAAACAATCCGACTGTATCAACGCTCGGGATAGAATGTCATTATTCATCAGCTGAAAATTTTATGTAACAAACTTGTATTGTTTTTTATAAAATGATTTTCATCATTTCATAAAGTTGCTAAATGTACTCCATAACAAAACGAAATACAATTAAAAAGAAGAAAAGTTATTAACAATGTAAAAAAAAAATTAGACGAACAACGATCTAATAATAAGCCCCCCTATATCTGTATTTCTCCAAGATAAATGACTTTTACAACCGAAATTCCGTAAGACCATTGAATCAAACGGCATACCATAGTTCTCTATCCGTGTATTTATGGTTGTATCTGCAAAACGTTAAAGAGTTTATACATCTCTGATACACTTTCACAATCACATTCTTCAATATCAAATGCTTTTAGTTTTGAGAATTTCATCTTCTTCAAATAGGGCAATAATTTTTTATACAATCCTTCTCCAGCACGATAATCCTCATTCTCTTTTTTGTCATAGCACGAAAACAGACGTTTATCTATTGTAAAAGTTTTTAAATCTTTGAGAAGTTCTTCGTATGTTCCAAAATACTTCGTCGATGTCGGATTCTTATGTAAAAAATACCAATATTCTAAACAAGGATTATTGACTATAATCGTCAATTTGTCGCCCCATTCCTTTTTTCCTACAGCATTGATATAGAGATTTTTAAATGTGGAGAATTCTTTTCCGTCTTTTGATTCCCTGTATTCTTTAATTACTTGGTCTATATCCAGTATCCATATAACATGTTCATAACCATCGCTGATAGATTTTCGCACCAACTCATACTGACTTTTAATAGATAAACTGTGAGCCAAATGTGGGGTTATCTTAATTTTCAACGCATGGTAGTCTTTTAACAATTCAAGATACCATTGCTCATTTTCTCCGTCTGCAATGAGCATATATCCAAGATTTTCAGCGGCTTTTCTTTTACTTCTCCTTGTCATGTGGTTTATTTTTCTGTATAAAACAACAAATCATTAGGAACATTAGGAACACCACCCAATTTTCCAAGCGAATACACATTATAAAAACTTGTCGTATTGCGTATAACCGAACTATCGAAATCTGCAAACGAATACAATTCTGTTGACGCATTAGTGTTTTTCTTTGCTATCCATAACGCATCTTTTCTTAAAATTTCCTTTTTCTGCAAAAACTCTCTATTTTGAGTGGTAAACAGCAACTGGGATTTTTTCACATTCTTTAAGTATGTCGTAATAAAGGCTTCATATAACTCTGGATGCAACGACGAGTCAAGTTCGTCTATCAACATCACCTTTGAGGTCTTTGATAAATACATCATTACACCGGCAAGCCCAAAAAATTTCTTGGTTCCTTCCGATTCCACACCAAAAGGCAACGTAAAATCACCGTTATGCGACGTATGTTTCACAAACATTTTGGAGTCATCTATCGTAGATAATTTATTTTCCGTTATGAGTAATTCTTTTTCTATTGCTTTTTGTAATTCTTCATTGCCTCCCAACGCCTCCGCTATCACATCGCTTATATTTGCCTGATTCTGTTCCAAGCGTAAATCTGTAATGTTGAAATCTGCACGTTGGAGTATTGACACTAAATCAGACAAAAGCAATTCTTTATCTTGTAATAAACCTTTGGTGATATAGTAAAGTGGCATTAATGTAGGAAAAAGTGGCAACAAATTTTCATCAAACCATTCAGATACAAGTTTCAAATCCTCTATGTCTGCACTTATCTTTGAAAACCCCGCCAATGTAGTTTCATTCCACAAGGTAAGCAAATTCAATTGTTTTTCCACCATGGCATCTACAGATTGCGAACGGTCAAATTTTATTTCTGTAATCTGTTTTTCTTCGTTTGTATTTCGTATAAAAATATTTTTCTTGCTTTTTTTTGAAGTTATTGTCGTATATACATTCAATTCTTCATATACTACATTTTTTCTATTGAATTCTAATTTGTAGTTATATTTCTTCTTATTTACGACAAAGTTAATCTCCATCTTTGAATCTCGACTATAATCCAACATAAACGGAGTGGTGGACAAAGCAACGTTTTTGTCTTGCCGCACTTTCAAAACAATGTCTCGAAGAAAAGAAAGTGATTTTAGAACATTTGATTTTCCAGCTGCATTGGCACCATATACCATTCCTATTTTCAACAAATGCAGTGGTTTCTTCGTCTTATCCTCATCTTCTAAGGTTATAAAATAATAATCCTCCAAGCCTTTAACACTGGAGTCGGGTTCAAACGAAATTGTTTGTCTGTCTTGTATCGAAAGAAAATTTTCGACAGAAAAATCTACTAACATACAGCAAAATTTGTAAATCGTTTACAAATATAAATGTTTTTTTACAGAAAGTATTAAATAATAGTATATTTTTTGCAATCCACAAACAATTCTACTTATTAACCCCATCGTTTAAATCATATGCCTACAAACTCCCCACCCACAACCCCACGCAGGTAAAGCGGTATTCGGCACGAACGCACACAACTAAGAAAAAAATGCTCGCAAGGGTATATAAACGGCTTCAGAAAATTTTCCTTTCGCAAGTCCAGGCATTCTCTTTCTGTAAGCAAGGGCGCGCCTTTTTCCCCACGCTCCGTTGCTAAAGCCGTATTTCGGCGGAAGGTGCGCTGTCGCTTACGTTCCGCCTTCATACCGCTTGTAATCGCAACAGAAAACGCTTTCATTCCGTTTCGCTCAGGTGTCGTTCACGTCTCGTTCCTCGCCGTGACGCCACTTTCGCTTCACTGCATTTCAAGCATTTTCCCCACCCACAAAAAAGGCACTGCCCATCGTTCTGTAAACATCGTTGTATAAGTGATGAGGAAAATTTTGTTCGCCGCCCTTGCGCGCACCGCAACCTTCACGCACGCAGTAACCGTATCGTTGAGGTAAACGCATTAGTACGCGTATTCTCCGTCGTTCAGTGGCTTTTTTTTCTTGTTGTAGTGCTATTAGCGTGCCTCATTCGCAGCTACCACAGCCCCCCCGAACCCCCTCTAAGGTATAAATGAATATTCGGGGGGGGCTGTCGCTGCTTATTGAGGCGAGCCTGCGAGGTCGCCCGGGCGTAATCGCTGTCACAGTTTTTGTACCCACACACAAACCTACGCACAAACAAAAACTCCGCCAGCGCGCCCCAAGGGGTAGCGAGCCCCCGTGCTCTTCGCTCTCCGTTACGTGAACACTTTTACCCAAACACCCTAACTCTTAATTTTTACCTCTTAATTCTTAATTTACCTCGCTCATCGCACTCTCGGTCTCGCACCCGGGCTCCCGCTCGCAACGGCTCGCCCATAAAGCACGCACGCAAGTGGGTACATCATCGATACCTGAACCATATTCTGCTGACAAACTCTGCCGTTTCGTGACGGCGTGCAGGGCTTCCGTAGTTTACCGCCCACGCACACCGACCCACTTCCGTCGTGACCCGTATCGTGTCCACAATGTGAAGATTTTCGTAGGTTGAGCCAAATAGTTGAAAAAGCATTTATTTCTGAAAAAACATGTTTTCTTTATCAGTTTCCCTCTAAATGAACTGAAGATTATATTGGCTTTCAAATTCACATTATTGAAATTTCCATTATCATTGTATCATATATTGTCAATGTCACCCTATCCCTTGATAGAAATATTTTATGATAAACTTATCAAAGTCATCCAACCCTTTTACAGTTTCAAAAAGATTATCAAGTCCAATTTCTTTAAATTTTTCAATTACAGAAGATATTTCTGTACTGTCATCTTCCAGATTAATAATCCCAGAGCAATGTATTTTCTTGCTTATCATTCTTGGCAAACCATACTCTTCTAACTGGAATACTAACTTCGGAAGAAAAGCGTTTGATGCACGATGAATAAAATCAGAGATATCTGGAGTGTTAGGATATACAGCTTGTTTTATTAAATTTATGATAGAAAGAGTTGATGCAAAATTATAGGATATTTTACGTTCAAAATCAAACATATCCTCCATTGTAATGCCATATTTGCAAACTTGTTCGTAAATATTTGGAATAGTCATTGACCATCCGTTGCTTGCGATGCAAGCATAAGTTTTTACTTGCCCTTTACGTCTAATGTCTGCTATATCTATTACATCTTCTATTGCTGGTCTCCAATCCCAAGTTTTTCTGTGTATCAGGGCATCATAGTTACGAGGCCAGTTAGAATCCTGCATTATTTTCGACGCAATGGCTTTTAGTAATGTTGGATTGCAAGATTTAATTTGAGGATTGTTATACAGCTTACTCCATATATCAGGACCAAGTAATGCAGCCATTTCGTCATGATATGACTTAATCAATAGGAATTGCTGATTGTTTAATCTTACTCCTGGATTATTCCCATCTAGACTACAAACCACATCGTCAGGAAACTCTAATTCCAATGTTGTTGTTTCTGTTTCAGGTGGCATTTCCAACAGATATACCTTTCCTACGAAATATCGGAACATACGTCCAGCCCTTCCTATAATGTTTCGGTATGTGAAATAGTCAATACTTGAAGTTCCATTTTTTACAGACCATAGGATTACATTTTTTGCCTGAGTGTTTACGCCTTCAATTATAGAAGAGGTCGAAACCATATTCATCAAGCCATCTTCTCTTTCAAAAAGTTTTACTTGTAATTGGCTTAACGAGCGATGCATTTGACCATTATGTATTCCGATACCCTTTTTTACCAAAGAATGTAATCTGTAGTGGCTACCATAATTTTTGGCAATCCATTCAGAGAATGCATTCAAGATTTTCGAATTTCTTTCTGGTAGGCTATCTTTGAGAATATCACATACAGTAGATATGTTGGGATAAGTACCTGCATAAATAAGCGTCTTGCCTATATCCTGACATGCTAATTGCCTTAAAGTCTCACGCTTAAATGTATCCATATCCACATCTTGTGTTTTTTTGCGATACATTTTGCAAGCTTGGGTCACAACTGTTTTGAAATCTAGTTTCAGAAATTCCATCCCTTCTGTGAACACGTTGTCTGGAAGTTCACTAATATTGGGAGCTAAGTAATAACGTTGTTTTGCTTTCTTACCTAACTCAATCATAGTATTCAAAAGTGTTGAACTTCTAGAGTCATCGTATTTTGCACTCGCTTTATAGAACTCATCAACAATCAAAATGTCGATTACTTCTAAAATCTGTATATACGCAAATGCTCGCTCCTGGGGATATACAAAAATCGATTTTTCTGCAACAGTAGCATCGGTCGTTGTGATGATTTTATATTCATCTCCAAACTTGTGAGTCAGCCTTCTACGTGTTTCATCAGCAAGCGCAACAGTTGGCACGATATCTACCACAATATTTGGTCTCTTAATTGCAATATATGCGTCGATAATAAAACTCTTGCCAAAACTTGTAGGAGCACTTACCGCAATACTATCCCCCAACAATAGTCGCTTCAATACTAGCGATTGATCTAAGTGCAAGGCATATTTCTTATCCTCGCCAATATCGGTCTTGAAGGCCTCGTATGCAAAACGATCCTCCCAATTGGACGTTTCTGGATTCATGTATGGATAGAGACCGACCTCTCTAACCAAATGATTGATGAGTGGCATATAAGAATCATTATCCTTCTCCAAACAATCCAACAACTTGATGACCATCGCACGAGCTTCACTCACGCAACCTTCATTCAGTTTGTCATTAATCTCTGAACATCTTGTAAAAATATCGTCATTGAGCATCTTCTCGTAATGTTTTAGCACGTGATATAAACCATTCAACAATCTCACTTTTATTAGGTACAGGGAATAAAATCAAGTGAAAATTAATCTTATCATAATCTATATAGCTCTTGAATTTGTTGATTTGCTTTTTGAAATAGGTTGTAGCCCTATCATAGTGATAGTCAATGATTTTTTTCTTGTATTCTTCACTCAACCTTGTTGCGCAATTGGTTATTTCACATTCGTGCAATAGTAGAATAGGAACATGCAGCCTTTCTTTTATTTCGTCAATGGATGTAAAATTCTTTAGTATACTCTTTACATTCTCAAGCATCTCAAGATTATCCCTTAACACAACATCCAGTTCGTTTAAACCTGTCAGTATTCCTATTTCTTTTCGAATGATGGCAGGATTTAGCATTTGGGCAATAGAATCAAGAGGCTCACCAAATCTTTTATCATCCAAATCATTATAAAATTTAGCTTCTCCTAACCATATCTGAAAATCTCCATCTTTGGTGATAACAATATGAACAGAATCATCTCCTAAAGCATTCATTTTGTCATTTTGCTTATAGTAGATTTTAGGAATGGCAGGAATGGCATTAAAATGATGCTTCATTATTCCATAAAGCACTATTTCTGCAATTTCGCTTCCTCTTCCCTTGTCTTTTTTCTTGGTTTCCTCATCTACGCCGTCCTTGTCTATAAGCCTAAGATGTTTTGCAGATTCTACTAAACAAGAATAGCTATCATCTACGATTTTTATTCTTTCTTCTGCCTTGAGGGCAGTTTCAACTATGTTATTATAGATGAAATTCTGAAAATTCTTTTTCATCCAATGACCTTCCTCGAAACCATTTACTAAAGAAACAAGGAAATCATTAGTGTCGGGAGTAATCTCAACACTATTAGGATTGAAGTTAACAAAACTGTCGTCTATCAGTATATTGAAATTCCAAATTTTACCGCTCATAAAAGGTCAATTATAGAATGATTATTTATATCTCCAACTCCTTCATTTCTTTTATCAGTCTCCCCAACTCCGAGTAAGTATAATCCCTGTCACTTGCCTCTTTCTCATCCATAGACCGATTGGCATTGCCCGCAGCGTTTTCAAGACTTCCTCCATTGCGTTCAAAATAACTGTGCAATCCCTTGATTTTGTTGAAGAAGTCCATCGTTTTACGATACTCAACACTTTTGTTTAAATCATTCAACAATTGTTCTTGATTCTCGTATGAACGTGAGGTGTAGCGGTAATAGTATAGGAAGAATAGTTCTGTGCAGCGGTGAGTCTCAAAAAACTCGACTTCGCAATAAATACCTTTCTTTGGTTTGTTGATGGGCTTGGCATACTTATCCTTCAACTTCTGATACTGCGTACGCTCTGGTTCTTCGTCCTTTGTGTCCATATCAATGACACAGAAGATATGGTTGTATCCCATAGAGATACCTTCTTCTATTTTGAGTTCAAGTTCCTTGATACTCGTATGCTTAGGATAATCAGGCTTGATGGTCAGACGCTTGAACACATCGCACAAGGATTTGAAGTAGAAGAACTCCGTTGGTCCTTCACCCAAGATGAGTGCTGTCTGTCGTTGTTTTCCCATATCAGTCCTCCAGATTTATAAAGATACTACCCAATTCAGGCTTGGCGCCCAATCGACCGATACGATAAGAATTGTATAGCGACAAATTCTTGTGCAAACCGAAGGAATCACCACGGGCATATTCGGATGATGCAGTTTCTTTGTTCTTTTCCACAAACCATACAACTCCACGGTTCTCGTTTATCAAATCCTGCGACAGAAGTGTAGTTTCTTGACTTGTGATAATCAACTGCGATTTTTTTGAGTTGAATAAAAAAACATTAAGATAGTAGTACAACAAATCATTATGCAAATCCTCTCCTAATTCATCAAGATAATACACGTGAGAACTTGTTATCATATCGTATAATGCATCTAATATGCGTATGTATTTTATTGTTCCTTTTGACTGCCATTTGAGAGGAATGTCAAAATCCCCATTTATAGAATGATTTACAAACGCAACAGAATCCGCTGTAGGTTTAAGCAAGGCCTCTTTCATTTCTTCAGGAATATTTTCCTTCTGAATGCGTTCACGATATTCCGCAGGCACCAAACGATCCTCTACAACAGGACGATACTCCAAGATGTTCAAATCCGCTTTTTGGAGCATTGTGTTATAGAATTTACGTTTTTGTGGAGTATTGTATGCAACTTTCAAAATTTCAACAATCCCTTTTTCTCCATCCCCATCCACATCATGATAATTATCCATAATCCATCTATAAAGAGTGTTGAAAGGAGCAATGTCTTCTGTTAAAGCAGACTTGATGCACACTGACAAGACACTATGATTATTCAATGTATTCTCACGAATACTGTCCTGCGTCTTACTTTGTAGTTTTAGGCTTGTACCAAACTTGACATCCGCCTGTATGTTTTCGCCGACAAACGAACGTTCATAAAACAACGACTTTGATTTGTTGGGATAATAATACATTACTTCATTCAAAATGTAATTTTCGTTAAACGACACATCATAATCATACCTAATATTGTTTGCATAAAAAGACACGTGCATTTCTATTGGTTCTTTCTTTGTAAGAATAAAGGGAATGGCACCATTAATCTTTTGAGTTGCATCTATTTTTGGCATAACCAACAGCCGGAAAATCGTATTCATTGCAATAAGCATGTTTGATTTACCAGATGCATTTGAACCATATAAAATTGCTAATTTATACAAGAACTCACCATTGCCCATTTCCGAAACCAACTCCGAAGGTTGACTTTTTGCTATAAAATTAAGTTCTTGCTTGTCACGGATTGACAGGTAATTTTTTACCCAAAACTCTCGTATCATCTTCTTACTTTATTAAAATACCATCTACTTTTTTGTAACTTTTTTACAAAAATACACTTAATTTTATCGTTTTGCAAATAATTCAATACAAAATCGTAGAAAAACTACAAAAAACACATCGGAAACCACAATATGAATTTTCTTTTCATCCCTTTTGAAATCTCCTCAATTTTTCGTAAATTAGAGTATAATTTTTAACCACATAACAATGAAAAAGATTTTAATTTCAGCAATGTTGCTCGCAACCTCTCTTGTCGGCTGCGGACGTTCCGAAGCGGAACACCATTGCGACACAATCAGACAAGATTCACTTCCGACCAACCCAAACGTGCAACTTTCCGAACAGGAATACCTGGCACTCATCGAAAAAGCCATCGACTCGGGAAAGTTCGTCGACGCGAAAAACTACATCGACTTACTCGTGACCTGTTTTCCGCGTTCAGAAAAGAAATCCTTCTACCTAAACTTGTTGCCGTATGTTACTACAAAGGCAGAAGAATTATCGCTCGCCGCCGATTCCGCAAAAAAGGACAGCGTCCTTCGGGCAAACGCCGATAATCTCGGAATCTGGGAAATCCAGTATTTCACCGACATCTTTGGCGAACCCACAAGCGAAAAGTACATCACAACCAAGGCACCCATCTACGGCACGTTTTCAAGCCCTGCTACCCTCAAATCCGACCTTCGTGTGAAGATTGTCGTTGCCAGTGCGAACTCCGTCGCAATCAAACTATTTGAATACAAAGGTTCAAATCCCGTCACTGGCTACAACGACCGTTACAATGTGATTGTTCAGAACAGCAAGGGCGAATGGCACGAGTTGAGGGCTTCCATCAACCATTCCGACAGGTTGAGGTTCGACGATTTCTCATACAAGGGCGAACGCACCGATGCCGAAATCTTTCATCAAATCCTTATGCAAGGCGGACGCATCAGGGTAAAAATACAAGATGCCGACTGTTCGGCCACGGCATACAATTTCACCATCACCACCGCCGACTGGTATCCAAATGCCTACCGAAAACTCATCGGCTATCACTAACGCTCCAATTGTACAATTTCTATATATCGAGGCAACCCCTCAAAACAGAAAAGGCAACCAATCACGGTTGCCTTTTCTGTTTAATAAAACTACATAATTGTAGCAAATATATAAAGATTAATTATTTTCTAGCCGGGATTCGAACCCGGAACCAAACCTTTGCGAAAAGATCGCTCTGTCCAATTTGAGCTACTAGGTCATCGCAAAAATAATAAAAAAATTTAACTACAAAAATTATTTTCCCCACACTCTCACAAATTTTGTCTTACCAATTCCTATTCATCTGTCAAGCGTCTTAAAAACTCTGGCTTTAGAAATGGCTTTATTTCTTCAAAAGAAAATTCGGCAAACAAACGCATATTCCAATGAAAGGGATGAAAAAAACGAAATGTGACTATTTTACCCAAAGAATCAGTTTCAATCTCATATTGGGAAAGATGAACAGGATCTATGTCTTCGCCATATGAAAAAAAATCATCATCATCGTCATATGCATCATTGTCCTTCTTCACATCATCATAATCTTCTTCTATTTTTTCCCGATATATTTCCAATAGTTTATCCTTATTAATAAACACTTCTTCTCTAAGATTTTTGCCCTCTTTGAGATCAAACGTAAATAATTCAATACCTATGAATGTATTGACGAAATTTTCCACACATAATGTTGCATTTAAAATGCCATTTTTCTGATAATTGATTTCATAATATTCCAACACATAGTCCTTTTCCCGTAAACATTTCCAAGAACCGTTGCAGTCCAAAATTAATTTCTTTTTATAATTCAAACGTTCTTTGTAGTCTGTAAAAATGGTGTCAAAGTCATTGTAGTCCTCTTGTTGTATTGCACAATATATCTGGGGATGTGTAAATGTAAGTTCTTGAAGTTCTCGCCAGACTCCGTCTATACATACAGAATCTTTTATTATCTCTACCTGTTGTGAATACAAAGACAAGGAATTGCATAATATATACACAACAAAAATATATTTTTTAAAGTTCATATTTCTAAAAATTTTTTGTGAAACGCAATGTTGAATGCCTGTTTCGCTCGCTCATAGTAAATTGCTCTATTAGGGAAGGAGTCTCTATCATATTGATTAACCGTTTTCGAAACAGATTCTACATCATCAATATCTGCATAGTCTTTACAGTTTCTCTTTTGGTATTTATTACCATAATTCCAAAACCAAAGAGCTGATTGAACGGCATATTTTGCATCAGATGAAATCTTCATATATTTCCCATCCCATAAATTGGAACCATCTTTCGTAAAATCTATTTTCTCGTCATCATCAAGGAAAGGATGAGAATTACGATAACCTGAGAAATCATTGTAATTAGCTCTACCCGTGAGATGAAACAATCCCCTTCCTTTAAATTTCCAGCCATCTCTTGTCAATTCATTTCCATTTCCAAGCATCAAGGCATACGATCTTGATATTAAAGGTACTCCAAAGGAAGAATGATTTTGTATATATATTCTATATAGCAAATTATTACCATTCAAAACATTTTTTATAAGTTTTTTCCCAGCTTCATATCTTCCATACAATTCACTGTCAACTATTAAGGGCTTTTCCTGTAACAATATACCTGCTATTTCATCATTGTTTTTCACCAGTTCTTTGTCATTCTTATCAAAAAACCTAAATATTGATGATAAATGTTCTTTTAAAGATATAACAATAATATCATCTATTGTTTTAGGATCTTTACTAAAAGCTCTTGACTTAACTTTAGCAAGTATCATAGATCCAAAGTTTTCTGACTCATCAAACTCTTTAAATTCTTTTGTTTCATGTGCGACCTGTGCGATGAAATGAGCCTTCCGCAAACAAGTATCTAAACCATAGGCATCTCTATATTTATTCAAGTAGGGAATTATCGAATTTATATTATTACGTTGTTGAATGGTAAGAGATGTCTCTTTCTTGTTTAATGTTTTGCAAATTAACTCCATGGTGAATTTCGCAGAACAATAGGGACATTTTTTATTTATTTGTTGTTTCGGAGACTCCTGTTCCGAAAAATCTCTCGATGTGAACACGTGCCCCGATTTCGTATAAACAAAAATGTCTGTAGAGGGATACGTTTCCATACATTCGCCGTTACTGTCATATCCCCACACTTTTAGTTTGTATTTTCTATAATACGTTCCCATTACATCTTTCGATGGATTCGGTGACACATCATCAAAACCAATATATCTTGGGTGTAGAGGGCTTAATCCCGACACGTTTTTGAGTGCAAACAACTCATCCTGTGTCAGCCCCAAAACAAACAAATCCTCTTTTCGATTAGGAAATCCATTGTATGCCGATATATCCAATAACTTCACCCGTTCCGAAGCACCATTTTCTAATATACTCTGAGCAAAACAATTTATGTTTTTTTTCAAAAACGACATTTGATTAAATGACCCTTCTAAATCAAACCCTTTATTTATTTCAGAATTTGTTTTCATATAGAATACCCTAATAGTTTCCTTAGGATACATCATTCGAGTATGGAAAACAACTCGTTTTGTATCAAAATTTGATCCTGCAACAGCAACGCCAGAAAATGATTTTTCATCAGAAAGAACCCCTTCTATAAATGGGAAATTATTATCTTCTGCTTGTGAAAATATATATGCGGCATTTCCTAAATTCTTTGTGTCCAATGAAGCAAACGAAATATTGAAAATTTGTAACGTATCCATTTCTTCAGTTGAATAAACGGCATTCGCAACATTATTTTGCTTAAAGTATTGCAATTTTATATAAGTCCAATTTGAGTCGGGAATTTTAAGAACCACATCATTGCTCCAATCGGTAGCGGCTCCATTAAGAAGAACTTTCTCATCCAAAAAATGAGAAAAATTGTTTTTACCCAACAATTCCGCATTTTCTACAAACAGTATCGGTTTTGTATTATCGTTAATTCTAAGATTGATTGTCACATGGTCAAAGTTCTCATTTAAATTTTGCTCCATATCAAAATACAGTATCGGCCAGCCGTTTGTTTCATACCGTCGAGCGATAATATTGTCCTGACCTGTGCATAGTTGTATGGAATTTCCCAATGCATCGGAATAATTACCATATACGTTGTAGGAATATCCCCATTCGCTCCGAATGTCCATATATACACGATTTTTGTTTCCATAGAGAGACAAAATAGATGTTCTCAATTCTTCACCTTTGAGTTTCCGAGTCTGTCCAACAACGTGTATTCCAACTTCCGAGTGCATACCCCAAAATGCCACAGGGTCTATGAATGCCAATATCCTTTCTCGGCTCATTCTTCGCTCAAAATCAGTCGTACCGAAGGGTTTAACGGAGTAACAACCTTGCTTTGCATAGCCAACAGTTAGCGGAAACATCTTTGAATCCGTTACAATTTCAAAACCCATATCTGCATTCTTGGAAAATATGCCGAACCATTCTCCTTCAGATACTGCCATACCATTCGATTCTGAAAACACAAAATCTATCGTTGTATCATCCGCATAATCCTTAGAATAACCTACGAAACATGCCGGAAATGGTTCATCGTTTCCTTTTTCATCACAAATTCTATTTATCCAATCTGGTGAAGATAGTCCTGAAACTTGCATTTCTGTGTCTGATTTCAAGATACTAGACTTACGTATTCCACGATACACGTAGTAATCCACGTTCCGAAAATTTATCTCCAAATTATCTATCGGTTTCAATATTACAGTTACCAGTTCGTCATCTTCGCCTGTCTCACAATCATTATCACAAGGTAGAACTATAATGATTCCTCTTTGACAGGCAAACGCATTCATGTCATCATTCAGACAAAATTGCGAGGTTACAAGAAAACTATTTTCTCCGCCATCAGAGAAACGCCCCGTTTCTTCTCCAAAATTCGTATGTTCCGTATAAAAGTGCATAGGTAAATGATATTCTTATCAAATTACAAGTCGGTAAATATATTTGTTTTTTTGTTGAATTTCAACGGAATTGTAATAAAAACTCATCGGCTATCACTAACGCTCCAATTGTACAATTTCTATATATAGGAGAACTCTCTCCACAAGAAAGGCTCGCCATTCGACGAGCCTTTTGTTAGTAAAATCTAAACATAAAAGTTCAGTTGTAGTTGTCCTGTTTCTTTATCTATTTCAAACTTAGGAGAAATCATTTTCAATAGATTTCTTTTTATTTTAGACAATTGGTGCATTTCTATTTTCCCGCCTCTCAATTCGGATGATATTTTTATATCATCTTTCTCATGTACAACTCTTAAACGAAAAGAATCTCCTTTGTTTAGATAGTCAAAATCGATCGTCCAATTTAATTTATTCTCTAAATCTTTTGTTTTTATAGCCGATTCTTTTTTAGACTCCAACACTACAACATCAAAAATCCTTGCTTCTGAATACACAGAGAAGCTTCCGTTAACTAAATCATCCTTTTTTAAAACATCTGAACTTTGATTATAAAATAACAATTCTGTTATATATAAACTATTTATTGATTCTCCGTTATATGTAACAGCAATACCTGTTATATTTTCACCCTCTTTATAAAAAAAAGAAGTAGTCTTTTTATTATAAGTAAGAAGTCTTACAATCTTAGTCTTTTTATAAAAATAGATAGCAGCAAAGAAACCAAATATTGTGGTACAAGAAGTTATTATCCCCAATATTAAGCTGTGTTTTTCCCAAAATTCTACAATTACATCAATCATTTCAATATTATTTTTACAAAGATAATAAAAAGTTATTTCCCGCAATTCTCCCCACGCACGGCCAATCTGCTTAAACTCCGAAAAAGATAGTTGGAGGTCTTTTTCTCCGTTTTTTTCGGGGGCTAACCACATCGTTAATCCACCAATAAAACTTTTAACTCCTAACTCATAAATCCTAACTCCTAACTAAAAATCGCCCCCTCAAACCAGCAGATTTGCCCCCTATACGCATTGCGAGAATAACTTTTTATCGGCGTGTTCGTCTTTTATGATTTCCTAATAAAATATATACATGATAAGGACCTTTTTCGGTCATGTGACTGTATCCAGTCCATATATTTACCAGACTATCATCCGTTTCAATAAAATGATCTTCGACAGCATTGGCATTTGCAACACTTGTAGTTTGATATTTTACAACCATTCTTTCCCATGAATAATTTTTATCGTGTTTCTTGTGTTGAGAAAAACGATTCTCTGGATTGCTTGTAATACCAATTTTCACAAATTTATAGGACTTCTTAAAGATTCCTACCGACACTTTTAGACGGGGAATCACATCTTTCGGCCAACCTGAAAAATAAGTTGAAAAATATTCAACATTCTTTTTTGCTTCCATAACTTTTTTTTTACAAATATAATTTTTTCCGCGATGAAATAAACCTTCTCGTAGGGCTTTCGACCACGCCCTCGCAAAATCCTCTCACACAAACCCTCGCCATTTTGCTAAAAGCGTCCGCCTCATTCTTCGGCTTCCGCTTTGGGGTGCGTGGCTCTCAGCCCCTTGTAGCATTTCGCAAGTTGGAAACCGTTGAATGTGGATAATAGGAATAGGTGTCCGCCGTGCGTTGCAAGCATTTTGCAGTCTTTGTAACTTATTGTATATCAATATATTAAAATTACATTTTCAAGCAAAATAATACGTTTTTTCCATTGCAGACCCATAGAATTTCGTATATTTATATGTCAATCAAGCAGTTATACCGCTTTTCGTTGGCAATTTATAAGTATTAACCTCAAAAATTTGAGCTATGGAGTTATCTAACATTCGCGTGTTCCCTTATCAGTCGGGAACCATCTTAAAAGCCCCTCACGTCTGTATCGTGTCTTGTGGCGCAAAATTGGGCACTGTCGTCAAATATCCCATTGAGAAAAATTCATTGGTTGTTTCCTGTTTGCCCGAAAATCTTGCCCTTATTCGGGTTGCCGCAAAAATGATTGAGTTTGCCGGAGTTGCCGAGATTTATGCAAAATCGTTCCGCAATTTCAAAACACTCCATTACAAGGATTACGGGCGTCTTTTGCTCAGCATTCTCACAAGTGTTCCACACTCAAATTTGTTCAATGCCTACAAACAAATAAAGGCGTTGCCTTGTCCGTCAAGCAAGGCGGAACGGGCTTCCTACAAAATGCAATGCAAGAACATTGCACAATCCTCTTTCAATGCTTAACCTTAAATCTAAAAAATATGTCATCTATTGAAATTCAAAAATTTTCGGGTGCTTATGTGTTCACTGGTTCCATTCTTATCAGCGCAACAGGTCAAAACGTCGGCAGTATCATTTCCGAACCGTCAAACAATTGTATCGTGATTTGCACAAAGGATGTGGAAACATTCGACTTTGCACGTAAAATTGCCGTAATCCTTTTTTATTCGCAGATGTTACCGCCACGCTGCGGTTGTTCCAAACTAACGCAAAACATTCCTACAATTGCTTTGGAAAAGTATCGGGAACTATTCTTCTTGCTCTGCAAATCCCAGCCGAAAAGGAAAATACAAACGGCTTACGAGTCCATTGTGAATTATGAAATTCAAATCCACAAAAAACAACAAGAAATAACGGAACTAAAAAAACATATTCACACCACCGCATACGAATTATATTGTTAAACCCTATTCCCCCGATTAACCATCGGGGACATTTTTCGCAACATCATGAACAACGTTTCAAACATCACTATCAAGACCTACAACGGCTCCCGAAATCCGTCAGCCGTTTACGTGTTGAGCCGTGGCAACAATTCGGGCAAACCTCTTGACGAGCCTTGTCCCAACTGCTATGAAATCACGGCCACGGCAACCGACATCAGGCACATTCGTGCAGCTGCCAACATTCTGTTTTGCTCCGGGCAACTACGGCCATATTTGCACGGCTCAGTCATTGAGTTTGTACGGTTGGAGCAATATAGAAAACTATTCGCGGAACTCTGGAGCAACATCTCCCCAGAGGTTATGGAACAAACGTCAAGAATGCTTGCAGGCATTGAGGCTTGCCAAGCCGAAACGCTCAAAAGGTTGAAGAAACTCAAAGAACTGCGTTTCGCAATAGCACGCACGGCAACGAAATAGAAGCCCCGTTCGGGGCTTTTTTGCCGTTCTGCGAGCAGATTAACGCAATCTAAGGCAAATGCACCGACACTCATTGAAGTTGCAGAAATTCTAAGTAATTTTACACAACGGATAAGGGAAAAAGTTGGTCCGAATCAAATCCGTACCAACTCCATACCAAGTCCGAAATAATTTCACATAACAATTAAAAATTTATAACTATGGGAAGAATTAAAAGAGGTATTTTAGGCGGATTCCACGGGACAGTGGGAACCGTTGTCGGGGCTTCTTGGAAAGGCATTGACTACATGCGTTCCAAAGCCGAGTCAATCAAGAATCCACGCACGAGAGGACAGGTGACACAACGTAATCGCTTCGCGACTACATTGTTTTTCTTGCAACCAATTACGTCGTACATCCGAATTGGTTTCAGACCTTATGCGGTGAAACAAACTGGTTTTAACGCTGCTATGGCGTACAACATCAAGAACGCCATTACTGGCGAATATCCAAACTTTGAGTTGGACTACTCAAAAGCGTTGGTTTCGCGTGGTACGCTAACGCCAGTACAAAATGCAAGCGCAACGGCCGTTAGTGATGGCGTTTTGTTCACATGGCACGACAACAGCGGGAAAGGTGACGCTTTGCAAACGGACATGGCAATGCCATTGTTGTTCAACAAGACTAAACAAGAAGCCGTTTTCAGTACGGCAGCTGGAAAACGTTTTGAAGAGGAGACCACTCTTACTGTTCCCGCAGATTGGACAGGTAGTGAGGTTGAAATGTATTTAGGGTTCATCTCTGCCGACGGTAAGAGTGTCGCCACTTCCATATACTTAGGAAAGGTGACAATCGATTAAAAATCCCACATAACCTGTTGCAAGACCGTCCATTTGGGCGGTCTTTTTTATTGGTTATTGTAGAGATATGGATTCTGCCGCAGTACGTTTCTTAGAATCAATCATATGGGCATAAATTTGAGTTGTAGCTACATTTCTATGAGACAACATTTTTGATACGGTGTAAATATCGTTTCCTTTTGCTATCAGCAATGTGGCAAACGTATGACGGAAACAGTGAAAAGTGATGTGCTTTTTTATACCAGCCCTTCGAACCCATTTGGGTAAATCTTTATTGATAACATACGTAGTCAAAGACTTAAATATGGTTCCTTCTTCCTTCGGTTCTCCACAAAGTCTATATGCCTCAAATGAGATAGGATTGACAATGTTTGCTTTGGTCTTTTGGGTAGTTGTCCGTATGCAATACCCACCATCTTGATACATTTCCACATTCTCCCATTGCAAACTAAGAATATCACTTCTTCGCAAACCTGTCAAAGCAGAAAACAATGCTGCTCTTTTAAGTTCCATATTGTCGCAAGGTGTGTTTGCAAGTATTTTTAACTCTTCAATTGTCAAAAATTCCCTATTTGTATCAATGGTTTTGATAGGTTCAAGTTGTAGCATAAAATCCTCTTTCAATAATTTCTTTTTCAAGGCAACTTTTAACACGGCTCTAAACGTATTCCAATATGAAGAGGCTGAATTTATATGTAGTTTTTTGTTGGGATGGCTTAAATCGTTCGTACTTAATAAATATTGACGAAAACCATTACACAATTCATAACTCACATCTCCAAATTTACAATGATTGTCTGTGAATCTACAAAAGTGCTTAAA
This sequence comes from Bacteroidales bacterium, assembly GCA_017552705.1. Lineage (GTDB taxonomy): Bacteria > Bacteroidota > Bacteroidia > Bacteroidales > UBA1715 > UBA1715. The sequence continues at coordinate 19,307 of JAFZOY010000084.1, read as the reverse complement.
CGTGATATTCCATCTATTATCTCTATTCTCGCACTCATTTCTGAAAAAACCAATAAAATCTACTTTGTCAATCTGCGTATCAATGAATCCAAATTTATTGTTGAATATGTCAACCTGGCGTTGTGAACATATTGCATTGGCAACGTCCAACATCTTTTCATTGTACATTTTTTCTTGTTTGTTTTTAGGATTGGCGAAAATATGAATCCCAAGAAACTCCCGACGGCTAAATTCTTTTGTTCGTGGATTTTGAATTGGTGGATAATAATCCAAATACAAACTAAATTTTTCATTCGCGATAGGCTTTTTTCGCAAGGTTACTTTTGATGCATACATAATTTTTAGTTTTTGCGGTTTAACATTATTCTATTGAGGTCTTCCTTCAAAACATAAATGGAATGACCTATTTTTATTTTATCAATCTTATGTTCTCTTATCACATCATATAAATGGCTACGTCCGACAGAAAAAACTTTTGTCGCTTCTGGAATTGAATAATAGTCCTCATTTTTAGCCATGTTTATACCTCTTGCATTCTCCCAATCCACCTTTGAGATTAGAACATTTTTTCCTTGTCGTTTTCGAGGTATTTCTTTATGGTCACTGATAAATTCATATACGTAGTTGTCCCTTAAATGATATTTTTCTGCTATTTCGGAAACGCTGTACCATTCTTGGATTTGAGCATATTTCTTTTTGTAGAAAACTCTCTCCAATGTTTCCTTTGGATAATAGGCACAGCCCTTGAATGTTATAGGCGTAATGTTTAACGGCTTTATCTTACGATAAAACCAGGTTAATGATATTTCAAAGTGACTCAAAGCATCTTTGGCCGTATAGTATTGCGACAAGTCAACATCATCATTCCTGATTGGTTCATTTTTTTGTATTTGAGGATTTTTTAGGTCATCAACACTAATACGAACCAACCGAGTACCATATTTAATAGATTGGAGAGAACCGTTGCTTATCATCTTTCGTATTGTTTTCGGAGACATTCCAAGTAATTTGGCAGAATCTGAAATAGAAAGGAATGTTTTCGACAACAATTCTTCTCGTTTTTTCTCCAAAATATCTTGTTGAGTACGTTCGGCAAGAATTTTTTTCTTGTTGAATTTGTATAACTTTTTGGAACAAGCATCGGAACAACATTGTGTTCGGCTTTGGTGAGCTGTGAAAGTCTTTCCACACACAGCACAGACTTTTGTATAAGTATTTGGCATTGCGATTCAAATCTTGGACTTATTAGACTAAAATTCGCCCGCAATAATGGGTACTGTTGGGTAATATTAGGTACACACTTCTTCATCTTGGATATATTACTGCTTCGTTCTACCACGAGGTACAAACGGGGTACAAAATTAGTCTAAAAATCGGTTTATAAATATAAAATTGGTAACAAATAAATAGCGATAAAAAGCCGTACAACGACTATTTATCAAGATTTATAGAGAATTGAATCGTTTTGTTTAGGGGAATCTACTTGCCCACGCAAAAGTGTGCAAAAATGTTTCCTAACATTTCGTCTTCGGAGATTTCGCCTGTGATAAGCCCTAAATAGTGTAAAACTTGTCGTAGTTCAAGACTAATCAAATCGTTGGTGAGACCATTCTGAAAGCCTTCGTCAATTGCGTGAAGCGAATCCAAAGCATGATTCAAAGCCTCATAGTGGCGGAAATTTGTGACAATGGCATCATCCTGCGAAATGTTACCTGCATTGACTTCGGCAAGCAGCAAGTCTATCAAGTTGTCAATGTTTTCGTGCGTTTTTGCCGAAATATATACCACTGAATCGTTTTCCGTCAGTTCCGAAAAATCCGCTTTCGCCATGTGGCTTTTATAATCGGGATTTATGTCTATTTTATTGACAATCAAGAAGATTTTCTTATCGGGTGTATGTTCTTTTATGGTCGAAATGGTTTGTTCCACGAATTGTTTGTCGGAATTTACGTCAACCAACACGAGAATGTACGTCGCCTTGTCGATGTTCTCGAACGTTTTTTGAATACCGATTCGTTCTATCTCGTTCTCCGTCTCACGAATTCCCGCCGTATCAATAAAGCGGAACGTCACGCCGCCTATCACCATGGTATCTTCTATCACGTCGCGCGTGGTTCCTGGAATTGACGACACGATTGCTTTCTCTTCGTTGAGCAACGCATTGAGCAATGTGGATTTCCCCACGTTCGGCTCGCCTACTATACATACGGGAACGCCTTGTTTTATGGCATTTCCAAGTCGGAACGACTGTACAAGTTTCTCCACTCGGTGGGTTAAATCGGAACAAAGGTCGGTCAATTGTTTGCGGTCGGCAAATTCCAAGTCTTCCTCACTAAAATCGAGTTCAAGTTCAAGAAGCGAAAGAAATTGTAGCAATACAGCTCGTAAATCCTTGAGTTCCTTTGCATAACCACCTTTCATCTGCGACATTGCCAAATGGTGCGATGAAGCAGAACTTGATGCTATCAAATCGGCCACAGCTTCGGCTTGCGACAAGTCCATTTTCTTGTTCAAAAACGCCCGTTGGGTGAATTCCCCTGGATGAGCGAGCCGAGCACCGTTTTGCACCAAAAGACGCAAAATCTCTTGCTGAATATAGTGCGATGCGTGACAACTGATTTCCATAGAATCCTCGCCAGTATAGGAATTTGGAGCATTGAAAACCGACACCAACACGGAATCTATGACGGTTTCGCCATCGAAAATCTCGCCATAATGGATAGAATACCCTTTGTGCATCCAATCGGCAGTTTCCTTATATGGCCGAAATATCCGCGACACGATTTTCTTCGTATCCTCGCCACTAATCCGTATGACGGCTATTGCCCCTTTGCCCTGCGCCGTCGCAATGGCACATATCGTGTTGGATTCTACAATCATGAAACTTATTTTACAACAGAGGGAACATTTCGATTTCCAATCTGTTCATCCACAGGAGAAAACGCATTGTAAATGGCAAACAACCCAAACAACACAATTATAACTCCCGCAATCTTATTGATATAGAAAATAACCCGTAACCGAAAATATTTTCGGAACAAGTTCACAAACGTCGAAAGGACGAACCAAATACTGATTGCCCCGCAGAAAATTCCTGAAAGAATCATTCCCAGCGACAACACATTATCCTGCACCATGCCAAAGCTGGCAAACACAATACCATAAAAAATAATGGTTAACGGATTTGTAATCGTGAGGGCAAAAACCGACACAAAATCAGAAAACAAGTTCGATTGCTTGTACTTGAACGCCCGCGCCTGCTTGATTGTGTTTCGGAAAAACATACGGCATCCCAGAAAAATCAAAATCACGGCTCCGACCAACATGATATATGTTTTTTGTTCCTGGAAGAAATCGGAAACCATTGTCAAACCAAACCCTGCTATGCCTGCAAAAACCGTGTCGGCACAAGCAGCGCCAAGCCCCGATATAAAGCCGGAAAGACGTCCCTGCTGCAATGTCCGCTGAATACAAAGAACCCCAATCGGTCCCATTGGTATGGAAACAAACAAACCAATCAAAATACCTTGTACGAACAGCGTAGTCATCATAGTTCCGTAAATCTGTGCAATTATACGATTTTATATCAAATCTTGACGAATGTTCATTTGTAAAAATTCATTTCGTCTAAATATTTCCACGCTTGATTGGGCATAAAACCCTGAACTTGCTTTCCTTCCTTGATGCATTTTCTAATGAAACTCGAAGAAATATCCATCAACGGAGCATTCACTATCGTAATATGTGGATGTCCCTCGAACTCTTTGGGCATCACGAACCCTGGACGTGGATATACATACAGCATATAGTTTTCCAAAATACGCTGGTAATTCTTCCATTTGTTGAACGACTGCAAATTATCGCCGCCCATTATCAATGAAAACGTGTAATTTGGATATTTATCGGCAAGATGCGCAAGCGTATTTACGGTAAACGAAGGTTGTGGAAGCGTGAATTCAATTGACGACGCACGGAAGTGTGGCATATCGTCGATGGCAAGTTCCACCATGTGAAGCCGTTGATAATCATCGAGCAACGAAGATTTTTCCTTTACAGGATTTTGTGGCGACACCACAAACCACAATTCGTCCATCGGTGAGAATTCAAGCATATAGTTTGCTATCACCAGATGCCCCACGTGAATAGGGTTAAACGAACCGAAATACAATCCTACTTCCATAAAAAAAGCTGCCTATGGTACCCACAAGCAGCTCTATCATTAGTTTTAAAAATTATTCAGCATCCGTTTCGCCGAAAGCCAATTCCTTATCAACAAGAATACGTCCGCAATATTCGCACACGATAATTTTCTTGTGACTCTTGATGTCCAATTGTCTTTGAGGCGGGATTTTGTTGAAACAACCACCGCACGCATCACGTTCCACAGTTGCCACAGCAACACCGTTACGGGCATTTTTACGAAGACGGGAATATGCGTTCAACAAACGTTCGTCGATCGTACGTGAAATATTCTCAGCTTCAGCCTTCAAGTGGTCTTCTTCAGCCTTAGTTTCGTTAATGATTGTGTTCAACTCGGTTTCTTTTGCATCCAAATCGAGTTTGCGTTCATCATATTTTGCCTTTGAATCTTCCAACGCTTTTTTGCGGTTTTCCACATCGTAGGAATATTCACGGATGCGCTTCTCGAACAATTCAATGTTCAATTTTTGGAATTCAATTTCCTTTGAGATAGCTTCAAACTCACGGCTATTGCTAACTTTCATTTGGTCAGCCTCGTATTTCTTAACCTGAGCCTGTGCGTCCTTTATTTCGTCTTTCTTAGTAACAATATCTTTCTCTTTCTGTGAAATTTCATCCTGAATTTTTGAAATTCGGGTTTCCAGACCAGCCAATTCATCTTCCAAATCCTTTACTTCCAATGGAAGTTCGCCACGAAGACGTTGGATTTCATCGATTTTGGAATCAGCTTCCTGCAATTTGAACAACGATGATAATTTTTGCTCAACTGATTGCTGAGCCTGCTGAGCCACAACTTCTGCTTGTTTTTTTGCCATCTTATATATAGTTTATCGGGTTCGTATTAACCTTTGAAATTTGGACTGCAAAGTTATAATTTTTTTTCATTAATAAATCATAAAAAAGCTCTTTTGTATATTGTTCTGATTCATAATGTCCAATATCAGCCAAAACAATCTTATTTTCGGCAGTGAAAAAATCGTGGTATTTCACATCGGCAGTGATGAAAACATCTGCTTTTGAGCGAATTGCATCCTGAATAAGAAAACTTCCCGAGCCGCCGCAAACCGCCACTTTTTCTATCGTATCTTTTATGATTTTTGTATGACGGATTACTCCGCAACCAAATATTTTTTTGATTCTTTCGAGAAAATCCGTTGTTTTTTCGGGTTTCGGCAAATCGCCGACCATTCCATCGCCGACCAACGGGAATGTATTTTTTATCGGAAACAAATCATACGCAACTTCTTCGTATGGGTGATTTTCCAACAAATTTGCAACGACGGCATTCGTTTTTTCATTCGGAAAAACAACTTCTATGCGTGTTTCGTTTTCGTGGTGCAACTCATTTTTCTCGCCGACAAACGGATGCGCATGTTCGTTTGCCCGAAACGTGCCAACGCCGTCCGATGAAAAACTGCACTTGTCGTAGTTTCCAATACAACCCGCTCCAGCCGAAAACAAAGCATTCAAAACCGTTTCGGTGTGTTGTTTCGGCACGTAGGTAACCAACTTCGTCAGGCAATTTGCCCGTGGAGAAAGTATTTTCTTGTTTTGCAGACCGATTTTGTCGCAAATCTTTGCATTCACGCCATTTGCAACAGAATCAATATTGGTATGGCAAGCATAAATGGCAATATTGTTTTTCACCGCCAAAGTAACGCATCGGCCAATTTCCGTTGCGTTGTTGATAGATTTCAACGGACGAAAAATAAGCGGATGATGCGCAACAATAAGATTTGCACCGCAGGCAATAGCCTCACGCACAACATCTTCGGTCACATCGAGTGTAATCAAAACCTTGGCGACCTCATCGGTTCTATTGCCAACCAAAAGCCCTGCATTGTCATAGCTTTCCTGGTACGCAAGAGGAGCCACAGATTCAAGTTCAGAAAGTATGTCTTGGACAATCATAGATAAAATTTTTCAAATTTATGAATTCTAACTATTTTTGCATAAAAATATTTCAGAAATGAACAAACAACTTAAAAAATCTGCAGATAAGCGAATTGCCGGCGTATGCGGCGGTGTCGCAAATTATTTAGACGTTGATCCTACTGTAATCCGTATTGTTTGGCTTTGTGCCATAATTTTCGGTGGTGCCGGCGTATTGGCGTACCTCATTTGTTGGTTGCTAATGCCTGAAGCGTAACCACTATGAAAGTTGCATTATTAAGCATTGGCGACGAGCTGTTGATTGGAAAAACGGTCAACACAAATGCTTCGTGGCTTGGCGACCATTTGTCAACCATCGGGTTCGACATTCATTGTGTTGAGACGATTTCCGACAATCGTGAACAGATTATTTCGTCGCTCAACCGACTGATTCCCGAAAACAACGCGGTAATCATTACTGGCGGGCTTGGGCCGACAAACGACGACATTACTAAACACGTGCTTTGCGAGTTGTTCGATACCGAGTTGGAATTTAACCAACAGGCATACGATGGAATGGCCAATTACGTACTATCGCGCAATCAGGAAATCAATGCCAACAACAAGACGCAGGCTATGTTTCCCAAAGCCGCCAAATTGATTCCAAATCCTTGCGGAACGGCTTCGGGAATGTGGTTTGAGAAGAACGGAACTGTGGTGATTTCGCTTCCTGGCGTGCCTCACGAAATGAAGGCTATCATGACGGAATCGGGCATTCCTTGGCTCAAGGCCAAATTTGAACTGCCTGCAATCTATCACCGTCATGTGCTGGTTTCCAACATTACGGAATCGAAATTGGCTGAAACCATTGCCGATTGGGAAGCACAACTGCCGCCACAAATCCACTTGGCATATTTGCCTTCGCCAGGTTATGTGAAACTGCGTATGACCTGCACGGCAACTAACGAGGCGGAAGCGCACACGTTGGTCGCACAAGAGGAAACGAAACTTCGTGCAATCATCAATCCATATATTTGGGGCTTCGACGACGACACGATTGAATCTGTCGTGGGAAAACTGCTCACTAAATACGGCGAAACGGTTGCTACGGCTGAAAGTTGCACGGGTGGAAACATTTCCAAAATGTTGACGTCAATTTCTGGCAGTTCTGCATACTATTATGGTAGTGTGATTTCATACGATAATTCGGTGAAAATCAATTTATTGAACGTAAAACCCGAAGATATTGAAAACTATGGCGTGGTGAGCGAGGCCGTTGTAAAAACTATGGCGTCGGAAGTTCGCAAAAAAATAGGCACGACCTACGGCATTGCCACGTCTGGCATAGCAGGACCGACGGGTGGAACTGCCGAAAAACCTGTGGGAACTATCTGGATTGCCGTTGCTTCGGAGAAAAACGTTGTGACACAAATGTTTATGCTCGGAAAAGAACGGGCTACAAATATCGAGAAAGCAACGGTGTATGCCTTGAGAATGTTGCAGCAACTAATTCTAAATGAGTACAATGCAACAATCTAAGACCAAGATTCTGTTCGTCTGTTTGGGCAACATTTGTCGTTCGCCGTTGGCGGAAACGATTATGTGCGATTTGCTCACCAAGAAAAATCTCAACGACAAATACGAAGTTGACTCGGCGGGAATTCTCGACTACCACGAAGGAGAGAAAGCCGACTACCGCATGCGCTGCCACGCAAGTTTTCGTGGCTACGACATCACTCATCTGTCACGTCCCGTGCAGAAGTCAGATTTCGAGAAATTTGACCTGATTTTCGGCATGGACGAACAAAATATCCGTGATTTGCAGTCGATTGCGCAAAGCGACGAACAACGACAGAAAATCCGCCGTCTGGTTGACTATTGCGACACGTTTGGCCGTCCTACCATTCCCGACCCATATTACGGTGGCGATGAAGGTTTTAGATTAGTGATTGACATGCTCGAAGTTGCGTGCGAAAATCTTCTGAACGAATTGGAATCAAAATGAAACTATCCGGAATAAATTTTTTCCCGTTTGTATTTCAACGGACGAAAAGTGCCTGCTTCACACTTTTCAAATTTATGATTCCCATATCCATCATAATCCACGTGATTCAGATATTCGGCTGGCTCGAACCCATTAGCAGCGTGCTTGAACCGGTTATGAAAATCGTGGGTTTGCCTGCGCAAATGGCATTGGTTTGGCTCACGGCAATGGTGGTGAACATTTATGGTGGATTTTTGGCTTTGTTTGCCATTTATCCCAACATGGAACCGCTCACCGAAGCGCAACTGACCGTTTTTTGCGTGATGACACTCATTGCCCACACGTTTCCCATAGAACTTATGGTTTCAAAAAAAACGGGAGTCAGGGTTTCGGTGATGTTTTGCATCAGATTTGGATTTGCCGTGGTTGCAGGAATTCTGCTTACGCAACTATATAATGCGTTCGATGTGTTGCAAGAACCAGTTTCGTTTATGCTTGCCGCCCCCGAAACTACTATTGGCTGGGGTGAATGGGCATTGAACGAACTCAAGAATTATGCGGTAATAGCCACTGTGATTTTCTCATTGGTGGCATTTCTGAGAATATTGGAACTGACGGGGGCGCTTGAATTCGTCAACAAAGGCATGGCTTCGGCATTGGGCTGGCTTCGAATCGGTCCCGAAGTGCTTACGCTTACTGTTCTCGGACTTACATTCGGCATTGCCTACGGCGGTGGTTTGATGATAGAGGAAACCAAACGTTCCCAACTGCCCCCACGCGATATTTTTTATTCAATGACACTTATGGGACTATTCCACAGCATTATCGAAGACACGATTCTGATGCTCTCCATGGGCGGACATTGGAGCGGTGTGCTGATTTTCCGTCCAGTTTTCGCATTTATTATTACATACGCTATAGTTATCTGCACACAAAATTGTTCCGACAAGTCGTTGACACGATTTTGTATGCGCTAAACAGACCTTTTACACAAAACTACCATGCAATTTTCAGCAATCATAGCAAAAACCCTCAACCTACAGGAACGACAAGTTTCCAATACAATAAAACTACTTTCCGACGGAGCCACCATCCCGTTCATCAGCCGTTACCGTAAAGAAATGACGGGCGAACTGAACGAACTTGAAATTCAGGAAATACAAACCCAACTTGAAAAACTCAGCGAACTCGAGAAACGAAAAGAGTTCGTGATTACCAGCATTGAAGAACAAGGAAAACTAACTCCAGAACTAAAAAAACGTATAACAGATAGTATGAATCTTACAGAAATTGAAGACATCTATCTGCCATTCAAACCAAAACGGAAAACAAGAGCCGAGGAAGCACGCAAAAATGGACTGGAACCGCTGGCGAAAATCTTGATGAAACAAAACGAAAGAGATGTGGAATCACGGGCAATGCTGTTCATAAACAATGCTGTTCCCGATGCGAAATCGGCCCTGCAAGGCGCCCGCGACATCATTGCCGAATGGGTGAGCGAACACGAGGCTGCAAGAAACCGCATCAGAGGTGAATTCACACACAATGCAATCATACAATCGAAAGTTGTAAAAGGAAAAGAAACCGAAGCGGAAAAGTACAAGGATTATTTCGACGCAAAAGATCCGCTGAAACGAATCAGTTCGCACCGCCTATTGGCTATGCGCCGCGGCGAATCCGAAGGATTTTTGCGGGTTGGCATCGCCCCCGACGAGGAAAACGCACTGTCGCGCCTCTACCCTCTTTTTGTTCGGGGCAACACTGAAGCATCGGAACAGGTAAAGATGGCGATTGACGATTCATACAAACGTCTGATAAAACCTTCGATTGAAAACGAATTTGCGGCTCTCAGCAAAGAAAAGGCCGACGACGAGGCAATTCGGGTGTTCGCCGAAAACCTACGCCAATTATTGTTGGCTCCGCCACTTGGCGAAAAAAGGGTTATGGGCATTGATCCGGGATTCAGAACAGGCTGCAAGGTTGTTTGTCTTGACGCACAAGGAAATCTGCTCCACCACGTAGCAATTTTTCCAAATCCGCCGCAAAACGACACTCTTCAGGCAATGAACACAATCTGCACCCTGGTTGACCGCTATCACATCGAAGCGATTTCAATAGGAAACGGAACAGCAAGCAGAGAAACTGAACAATTCATTCGTGGCTGCAAACTCCCCCAATCGGTGCAGATTTTTGTGGTAAGCGAAAATGGCGCCTCCATATATTCCGCCTCGGCAATCGCACGCGAGGAATTCCCCAAAGAGGATGTGACCGTGAGAGGCGCAGTTTCGATAGGCCGAAGATTGATGGATCCTCTTGCGGAATTGGTAAAAATTGACGCAAAATCAATCGGTGTCGGACAATACCAGCACGATGTTGACCAGACGAAACTCAAAAAATCCCTTGACCAAACGGTTATAAACAGCGTGAACTTAGTTGGTGTGAACCTCAACACGGCAAGCAAACACCTTCTCACCTATATTTCAGGTTTAGGACCGCAATTGGCGCAAAATATTGTTGACTACCGCACAGAAAATGGAGCATTTTCAAGTAGAAAAGAATTGCAAAAAGTGCCACGCCTTGGCGCAAAAGCCTACGAACAATGTGCGGGATTTCTCCGTATTCCGGGGGCAAAAAATCCATTGGACAATACGGCTGTCCATCCCGAAAGCTACGAAATCGTTGAGAAAATGGCTAAAGACCTCAAGTGTTCAATCACAGAATTAATCAATAAAAAAGAACTGAAAAAACAATTGAACCTCAACACATACGTCTCCGCAAAGGTTGGTCTGCCAACGCTCCGCGACATTATGCAGGAATTGGAGAAACCGGGACGGGATTGCAGGGAAACCATTACGGAATTTTCATTCGACCCGACCATACAAACCATCGACGATGTGAAAATCGGAAACGTGTATCCCGGCATCGTGACCAACATCACCAACTTCGGAGCATTCGTCGATATTGGCGTACACGACAACGGCTTGATCCACATTTCGCACATGGCCGACCATTATATTTCTAACCCAGCCGATGTGGTAAGCCTGCACCAGCATGTTATGGTAAAAGTGTTGGAAGTTGATATTGCACGAAAACGGATTGCTTTGAAAATAGAGAAATAATTTTCAAACCTACGCTCAGTTTTTGCACACCCCCACCTCATTTTTGCAGAAAATTTTTTGCAAAATGAAGACATAATTCACCCTCATGTAATTTATCACTTATTTATTAACAGACGTATTTTTAAAGCGAAATTTATTTTTATTTGCTAATGCGTCTTGAAAGAGATTCGAGTTTTCGAACTGCTTAATTTTCAATTCACTAACAGTTAAAACAAGAAAAAATGAAATTTACTCATTTACACGTCCATTCGCACTATTCAATTCTTGACGGAATGTCGAAAGTTCCCGATTTGATTGAAAAATGTATGCGCAACGGCATGACTTCAATGGCGCTCACCGACCATGGTAACATGTACGGTATCAAGGATTTAATGGATTCAACCAATAATTTCAACGGCAAGCCGAAGAAAAAAGTGGCTGAATGCGAGGAAAATATTGCGAAAGAAAAAGCCATTATTGATTCCGACGAAAAAACCGAGGAAGAAAAAACAAAAGCCCGCGAACGTTTGGCGAAATTAGAGGAAGAGTTGCCAAAACTTCAGGAAAAGGCAAAGAATTTCGTGCCGTTCAAACCTATCATCGGCATTGAAACCTATTGCGCACGTCGTACACTCTACGACAAAGACAAGGACTTCAAGGAATATTCCGCAGAACGCGGCAAAGAAATTATTGTTGACCAAAGCGGCTGGCACTTGATTTTGCTTGCAAAAAACAAACAGGGCTACCAAAATCTCTGCAAATTGTCGTCGATTGCGTTTACCGACGGTGAATACACCCGTCCACGTATCGACAAAAATGTGCTGAAACAGTACCACGAAGGATTGATTGTTTGCTCAGCCTGCCTTGGCGGTGAAATTCCCCAACTGATTCTGGCAGGAAAAATCGACGAGGCCGAACAGTCCGTACGATGGTTCAAGGAAGTGTTTGGCGACGATTATTACATTGAACTGCAACGGCATAAAACCAACAAGCCGAACGCAGCAACCGACACGTACGAAAAGCAGTTGATTGTCAATCCGATTTTGATTGAAATCGCACGGAAAACAAATACCAAAATCGTTGCCACTAACGATGTGCACTTTGTGGAGGAAGAACACGGCGAAGCCCACGACCGACTGATTTGCATCAGCACCGGCGCAGACTTCGACGACCAACGGCGACTCCATTACACAAAGCAGGAATGGCTGAAAACGCCCGAGGAAATGGAGGCAATCTTCAGCGATTTACCAGAAGCCTTGGAAAACACACAGGAAATCGCCGATAAAGTTGAAGTGTATTCCATTGATTCCGGACCAATTATGCCAATGTTCGACATTCCAAAGGATTTTGGAACCGTAGAAGAATACAAAAAGAAATTCACGGAAGAGGATTTATTCAACGAATTCACTCGTAACGAAAAAGGCGAAGTGGTTCTTAGTCAAGAGGATGCCGAGAAAAAAATCAAAAAACTTGGCGGCTACGAAAAATTATATCGTATAAAACTCGAAGCCGACTATCTCGCAAAACTCACGTGGGAAGGCGCAAAAAAACGCTATGGCGATGTTTTGACCGATGAACAAAAGGAACGTATCATTTTCGAACTACACGTAATGAAAACGATGGGTTTCCCTGGCTACTTCCTTATTGTGCAGGACTACATCCGTGGCGCCCGTGAGGAACTTGGCGTAGCGGTTGGTCCCGGACGTGGTTCGGCGGCTGGTTCCGTTGTGGCGTACTGCCTCTGGATTACCGACCTCGACCCGCTCAAATACGACCTGCTGTTCGAGCGTTTCCTCAATCCCGACCGTATTTCGTTGCCCGATATTGATGTGGATTTCGACGACGAAGGCCGTGGAAAGGTATTGGACTGGGTTACAAAGAAATACGGCAAGGAAAAAGTGGCACACATCATCACTTACGGCACAATGGCAGCAAAATCGTCAATCGCCGATGTGAGCCGTGTACAGAAAATTCCTCTGGAAACCGTCAACAAAATCAAATCGTATATCCCTGAACGCAGCTTCGAGGAACACCAAGTGAAAAGCGTTGACGGTGAAGTGCCTGCGAAAATGCCAAAGGTGAACCTCAAGAACTGCTACAAATACATTCCCGAACTTCACGAGATGAGAGAGGGCGAAGACGAACAAATTTCGTCAATGCTCACCTACGCCCAGGAACTGGAAGACACCAACCGCCAAATCGGTATCCACGCCTGCGGTGTGATTATCGGAGCAGACGATTTAACCAATTTCGCCCCTGTGTGTACCATCACCGACAAGGATTCTAAGGAAAAAGTGTTGGTGACGCAATACGACGGACACGTGATTGAATCGGTGGGATTGATTAAAATGGACTTCCTTGGACTCAAAACCTTGTCTATCATAAAGGAAGCCCTCAAAAACATAAAACGTCGCTTTGGCAAAGACTTGGACATCGACCATATTCCAATCGACGATGAACTCACCTATAAATTATATTGCAAAGGAAAAACAGTCGGTGTATTCCAGTTTGAATCGCCGGGAATGCAGAAATACCTGAAAGAACTGCAACCAAACGTTATCGGCGACCTCATCGCAATGAACGCCCTCTACCGTCCGGGACCAATGGACAACATTCCGTCGTTCATTAAGCGGAAGGCTTTGATTGAGGACATTAAAGCAGGAAAAATCACCCGCGAGGAATACGAGAAAAACAAAGATGCGTATAAGGACAAATACGAAGATATAGAATATCCTCTTCCTTGTATGGAAACATATTTGAGCGACACTTACGGCATCACCGTATATCAGGAACAGGTTATGCTTTTGTCGCGTTTGATTGCCGACTTCACCCGTGGTGAATCCGACACGCTCCGTAAGGCAATGGGTAAAAAACAGCTTGCCAAAATGGAGGAATTGTACGGAAAATTCATCAAACAGGGCGTGGCGAAACAATGCAAGGAGAATCCAAATCTTTCGGAGGAAAAAGTCACCGAAATCCTGACATTCATCTGGAATGAATGGAAAAAATTCGCTTCGTATGCGTTCAACAAGTCGCATGCGGCCTGCTATGCTTGGGTTTCGTACCAAACGGCGTATCTAAAGGCGCACTACCCCGCCGAATTCATGGCTGGATTGCTCACCAACTCAATGGACACGCCTGCCGATGTAGCCAAATTCATGACGGAATGTAAAACAATGAACGTCAACGTGTTGTGTCCAAGTGTAAACGAAAGTGAACTTTCTTTCTCGGTAAACGAGCAAGGCGATATCCACTTTGGTTTGAAGGCTATCAAAGGATTTGGCGAAAACACTTCGTTGGCAATCATAGAGGAACGCGAGAAAAACGGCAAATACAAAGATGTGTTTGATTTGGTTCAACGTGTTCCGCTTACCAGCAAAAACCTTGAATTACTGACATTTAGCGGTGGATTGGATTGTTTCGGACTTCCACGCGACACGTATATGAGCCTGTCGGACGATGGCGTGCCGTTCAACGAAACATTGGCGAACTTCTCGGCTTCGAAACACAAAAAACAGGAATCGTCGATGATGTCGTTGTTTGGCGACGATGAAATTGACATGGGACATCCCGCATTGCCAAAAATCAAGAAATTCGACCCGATATATTTGCTGCAACGCGAAAGTGAACTCATCGGCGTATATCTTTCGTCGCACCCACTCGACAAATACCGTTTTATGATGAACGGATTCGGAAACCTGCAACTGTCCGACATCGACACGCTTTCGACACACGAAAGTCTCAAGAATAAGGAACTGCGGTTTATGGGTATCATCGAAAAAATTTCGTACGGAACCACCAAAAAAGGTTCCCCCATGGCACGGTTCACGCTGAGCGACTACAACAGCACGCACGATTTTGTCTTATTTGGACGCCAGGACGAAAGCAAGCGGAAAAGCGAATACACGATTTTCAAAGAAAATCAATTCAAGGAAAAAGATATTATTGTTATTTGCGGACGACTTGAAAAACCGTGGTTTTCGAGAGACGACGCCAACGCGAAATTGGAATTCGCAATAAAAGACGTGAAGTCGGCATCGAACCTTATGCACGAATACAAAAGTATCCAACTGCGAATTGATGTACAAAACATAACGGAAAATTTCATACATTCGTTGTCGAATTGGATTTATCCGTCCGACCACGGATTGAACATCACGTTTGTCGTTAAAAACGATAATCTCCACACGGAATTGTCGTCGTCGGCATACAAGATTCAGGTGGAAGATTCGTTTTTCTCGGAAATGAGCAAATATCCAGTAGAAATTAGTTTCATTTAATATAAAATACTATGGCACTTCAAATTACAGACACGAACTACGATCAGGTAGTTGACACAGACAAATTAGTTGTTATTGATTTTTGGGCAGAATGGTGCGGACCTTGCCAAAAATTGTCGCCTATCATCAACGAACTTGCAACAGAATACGAAGGCAAAGTGGTGATTGGCAAATGCGATGTGGAAGAAAACACGGTCATTACATCGAAATTTTCTGTCCGTAACATTCCTACATTGCTGTTTATCAAGAACAAAGAAGTGGTTGACAAATTGGTTGGCGCTGTTCCTACCGACAGAATCAAAGAAAAAATCGAAGCGAACAGCTAACATTCCGTATTGCAGATACGGTTTGTGTGTTGACGTATGGAAACCATTGATTTACAGACAATAGAGTCGTTCCAGTCGTTCGATAATTTTGAATTTTTAGCAAGCCAGATTGTCGAAGGGTTTATTACCGGACTTCACCGAAGCCCGTTTCACGGATTTTCCGTAGAATTTGCCGAACATAGGCAGTACAATTCCGGGGAATCCACCAAAAACATTGACTGGAAACTCTTTGCCCGTACCGATAAGTTATTCACCAAACGCTACGAAGAGGAGACTAACCTTCGATGCCACATTGTGATAGACACATCGTCGTCGATGCTGTTTCCGTTTCACGAGAAATCCATACACAACAAACTTGCGTTTTCGCTCTATTCGGCTGCGGCGCTCATTCATCTGCTCCGCAAGCAGCGCGACGCCGTGGGGCTTTCGTTCCTGTCGGACGAAATCACACTCCACACTCCCGCAAAACTCTCGGAAGCCCACGCCCAGATGCTGTTTGCCGAACTCAACAAGTGTCTGCACGCAAGTTTCAGCAAAACATCGTTCCAACAAACCACATCGTTGGCAAAAAACTTGAATATCCTTGCTGAAAGTATTCACAAACGTTCGTTGGTGATTATTTTCAGCGATTTTTTCCAAACAGAGGACCAGAGCGACATCTACGATGCCCTGCAACATCTCCGCTACAACAAAAACGAAGTGATTGTGTTCCACGTTACCGAACCAACCCACGAAGAACAGTTCGCATTTGAAAACCGCCCAACCGAACTAACCGACATGGAAACGGGCGAAACCCTGAAACTCAACCCCAATGCAGTTCGTGAAGCATACAACACGCTCATTGCAAACCGCATCGCCGAACTCCAACTTTCCTGCACAAAATTCCAAATCGACTACATCCAAGCCGACATCAACAAAGGCTTTGACCAAATACTCACCAACTACCTCATCAAACGAAATAGATTGATGTAAATACGACGTCAACGGGCGAAAATATTAAACATTTTCGTGATGATTCAAAAATTACTTTACCCTCTCAACCCCTTCATACGTAAAGAACTCGCCGGATTCTATCATTTCGTTAAGTTTGTCAAGATTTAAGTCTGTCATTGGAAATATAACAGAATCTCTTGCTACTTTTATTTTATAAATTTCTTTATATGCATCTTTATCCACAATGCGTGATGTTAAAGTGTCTCGAATGTCTTTCCCCTCTGTTGCTTTCCATATTTCTTTATATTCACTGCCTGTTATGTCAGTAATATATCCACGGAATTCTGACTTTGAACTTACATATGTGTCTGTTAGATAATATCCATTAGAACATTTTCTTGCACGATGATTTAAGCCTAACGTAAACGGAGAACTTGAATCTGGATATGCCACAACTTTATTTTTCTCTTCTGAATAACCGACCATTACATATTTTGCATATTCATCTTTTTGATAATTAAATACAACGTAAGATTCTTGTCCATCTGCTTCGTTTTTCTCGCACGAAATAGATAACAAGCATACTATAGCCGTTAACACATAAAGAATTACATTTTTCATAGCCTTAGTCTTTTATAAATGATTTACAATAAATTTTTGAATTATTCTTTACATTAATAATGTACTGTCCAATTGGAAACGCTGAAACATCAACTATTATAGTTGGTTTAATTGTTTTTTGTTCAAACACTGATATTCCATTAGAATTATAAATTTGAAGCAAATTTAGTTCTTTTTCTTCAAAATTTTTCAAGGATATTGTTATTTCATTTTTTGCTGGATTAGGATAAACATCAAATAATTTTTCTTCACCATTATTATGATTTTCAATGTTTTCTTCATCGCTGTATGTTATTATTGAAAAATCATCTGGTATTGTTAAAGCTCCTTCCTTTAATGTAGGTTTTTTAAATACCTTGCAGAGTAAAGATGAACCTTGTTGTGCGTGAAATCCTGGTTTCAAAACAATGCTATCTCCTGCAACAAACCTGCAAGATGCATTGTCCATAATCGTTACTGTTGTACTATTACCAGCAGCTGAAATTTAACTTTTTGCTTGATACGTTGTGTTTGTTGGCCATGTTGCACTGCTTGGCGTAGAAATTGTTTTATTTGTAAGGCTGATTGCCGAGGATACATTAGGACGAATATTTACAATACAAGCATGTTTTATTAAGGAGCTATATTCTGAACAATATTGACAATTGTAATTGTCTATATCTTCAAAATCTACCCACATATCACAATCTCCATTCCAACCAAAGTTAAAATGAAAATTATCATTGGAGGAGTCATAGCCGTCACACAAAAAAGAATGACGACCTATGTAACAATATAAAACAGGCCGTTCTGCAAGTATTTCTGTTTTAAGAATGTTTACCCACTGATTATATGTATGAAGAGCCTTACGTTTGTAATCCATATCATCTTTATATCCAAAATTTTCTAATGCATAAGGTGCATATTCCTGAGTATCTGTTCCAGAAGAACAATCACCATCCCTGCAATAATTCATAGATGTTCTATCTCCTATACGTTTCAATAAATATGAAACTGAAGCTTGTTCTATATCATAGTTTGAATGTCTTGTGTCTAAACTATCATGCATTGTCCACCAATTAAAATCAGAATAATCACCAGTTGAATACCCCCAATAATTCATTATTTGACCTATGGCTACAGCAACACACCCTGCGGGACATCTGCCATTATCACAAGAAGAACTTGTTGGCATCCAACTATTGTATCCTAAAACATAATTTCCCCCATAATTTGGGAAACTTTGCCCCCACTTTGAACTAGTTAATTCCGTATAATTTATATAACTTTTCAACACATTCTGTTCATCAAAATCATCAGAAAGCAGTTCCTCCCATTTTTCATGTCGGTCTTCCTTATTCCATTTTTGTTCTCGAGCCACGTCGGCAACAAATTCGTATTGCTCCATCCAGTCCAAAAACACCTGTGGGGCTTCGCTCAAATCAACGCTACCTTCGTCGGAATGAGCGACAACGGGATTCAGATTCCGATTGGCAGGAACGGCAACCCAGCCACCTCTGTCCAAATTGCAGTAGTAGATGCTTTCATGTCCCTTGTATTGCTTCACAATGACATTTTCAACCGAAGCCTTATGTCCGTAATTTTTCAGGAAAAAACGCTCCGCCACAACTCTTGCCGTCTTCTCGTCAACATCCTGCGAGAAAGCTTGTGCCGCAAGAATCGCAAACAATATAGTATAAACAATGTGTTTCATGGCTATATTATTCATTCAATTTGTTTTTCAATTCATCAATTTGCTTTTGCAACTTGACCTCATCAAAATAATTGTATATTAATTCTACCACTCACTCCCTCGCGTAGAACTTGCTGGATTCAATATTTCATTACTCTTTTTTCAATGTATATTCTTCGTCACCAATAAACAGATTCACCAAACCCACTCCTCTTACAAGTTTTATTGTTCCGATTTCATTAGATTTTTTTGAAGAAGAAAGAATAAGTGTGTCAGATAATTGTGCTGTTCCGCAATCATAAAATGCATAATATGTCCTTC